>JBDRZZ010000049.1 GCA_039804165.1 candidate division WOR-3 bacterium | reverse complement strand
CCAGTCCAAGGATTGTATCATAAAGACCTGTAAACCACATTGGAGGGAAAAGGTATATAAAGGATGAGTTTAATTCATTCTTCTCCAAACTTGAGAATATTGTGGGAAAGAAGGAAAAGGAGATAAGGAAAAGGACCATTAGAAAGCTCTGTAAATATGTGGATAATTTTTCAAATAGGTGAAAGGGGAAAACTACTAAAGATATTCCCAAGAGAAAAGCACCCAAAAGGAAGATAAAGAGATTGGCAAGATAAACACTTAAAATATGGGCGATAAAGAAACGAAGGAGAAAAAAGAAGCTTACCTTTTTGAGGGAGGTTATAAAAAGGGGGAATATAAATGATGCAAATAAATTTGAGCTCATTGAAAATAGACCAACAAAGAGAAGCAAGCTTGAAAATTTTGAGAGGAAGAATAATTTTGAACTTATTGGCAACGGAGAAATATTGGAGTGCTCCGTAATATCAGGGAAAACTACCCTGAGTTCTAAGGCAGAGATAAAGCCCATTATCATCATGAAAAATGATATAAAAAAGCATTTTTTAATCCAGATGGAACTATCGTAAAGAGGGACATCGGAGTAAAGATAATAAAAAAGTAGGGAGTTGGAAAGATAACCTCCTGCAACAGCAAGCATTGCAAGAATAACAATTATACTCGCTTCCATATGCTCTCTGAAAGGAATTGTCTCATTCCAGAAAAATCTCCAGAAGAAATGTTTTGTAAGGGTTAAAAATCTCTCTGCAGACTCCCTCAAACCTATCCCCTCTTCATAATATCTACCATCTTTTCAGCTACTCCCTCCTCATCAATTTTTAAAACCAATTGCTGAAAAACTTCCTCAAGGGATTTAACATTCATAAGATTCCTTAGATTTTCTGCAGAATCATCTGCAAGGATTGTGCCCTTGTGAATTATAATAACTCTTGTGCATATCTTTTCAACCTCTTCAAGAATATGGGAACTGTAAAGAATAATTTTACCCTCTTCAGATAATTTTCTAAGAATGCTCCTGAGAACAAGGGAAGTAGCCACATCAAGACCTGTAAGGGGTTCATCAAGGAGAAGAACATCAGGATTGTGAAGAAGAGCAGAGGAAATTAAAATTTTCTGTTTCATCCCCTTTGAATAGGATGAAAGCTCTGAGTGCATATCCGCTTCCAGTCCAAAAAGCTCCATAAATCCATTGATTTTTTCCTCAAGAATCTTTTCAGGAATGAGTCTAAGGCGTCCAACAAGCTTAAGATATTCATAACCTGTTAGATAGGGATAAAGTTCCGAATGTTCAGGAACATAACCAATTCTCTCTTTATACTCATTTATATTTTCCCAGATATTCTTTCCATTAAAAAAAATTTCCCCATTGCTCGGCTCAATAAGCCCTGCAAGCATCTTTATTGTTGTCGTTTTGCCTGCTCCGTTAGGTCCTAAATATCCGACGATTTCACCTGACCTCAGAGTAAAAGAGACTGAATTCACTACAGGAATAGCAAAAAACTTCTTTGTAACCCCTCTAAGCTCAAGCATCTCAAAAAAATTTTATCCTTTTTGCTTTATCTTTTCAACAATTTTATAATTTTTTCAAATTTAATTTCCAAATATATGAGTAAAAATTAATCAAACGTTTTCTTTTTTATTCACCCCTTTATACTCTTTCCTTTATCAATTTACCGATTTTAAAGTGAACTAAAATTAATTTTATCCTTTCCATTTTCTAAGTAGAATACTCTGTCAAAGGAAGTTTTAGAAAATTCTCTTTGGGAGATTACTATGCAGATTTTGTTTTTGAATTTTTCTTTTATTAGATTTTCAATTCTTTTTTCTGATTCTGGGTCAAGCTCAGAGGTCGCGAATCGAAGATTATTATGTCAGAGTTCTTTAATTTTACAAAATAATACCCTTATTAACGAGAACTCTTTAAGAAAATCCCATTAAAAAGCAAATTTCATTTAAAATCTGTTTTGTTTGGTAAGGGACACCTTTTAGTTTTATATAATATTTTACCTTAGAACCTTCTGTGAAAACTATAGAAGGAGTATTACAATTCCAATTATGAGCTATTTCACCCTTTGGATCTATAAGAATTTTAGAAAATTTGCTTAGATTTTCCTTGTTAATAAAATGCAGTAATTCAAACTGGTTAGTTTTGCTGAAAATCCATACAATTTCCAAACCGCGAATATTCGATAATTTGTCACCTATCTCATATGCTTGCTCGATACAAATTTCACAATCTATCGGTGCTACTAAAATAAAAACAAATCTCTTGTTAGAGGAAAAGTAAAGATTTACAATATTCCCATTGATATCTGGAAGTTTTATTGGGTGTATATATTCTCTATTTAAACTTATTTTTGCTTCCAGGGCTTTCGCGTAGCTAAAAGAAAGTTCCCAATTAACTTTACATTTATAATACTGGGAAAAAATGAAAAAAAGACAGAAAAGTAAAAATATATTAGTCCCTCCTAATAACCACAAGAAAAGCTTGCCCTTCATAGTTTCAATTTATATATCTCTAATTCAGTAAAATCTTCGCCAAGCCTTCCCTTAAAATATAGATTTCCTGATGGATCCTTTCCCAAGAGCTCTAAGTCGGTTAGAACATTCTCATGAATCAAATTTCCTTCTTTGTTGTAAATATCGATTCTGAACTCATTTGGTTCGTGGACTCTTAAAAAAACCAGAATGTAATCTTTGACAACAATGACCTTTAACACTTGATGCCATTTCGATAGCCATTTTTCATATTTGTCACGGTTTAGTGGATTAGGATAAGGATGAGGGGGCGAAATGTAATTCTTAGGTATTGGAAATATTCGTGCCAATTCTCCATTTGGTAAAAACTTGTGAAGCTTATATCGGTAGATCCATGATGTGTATATGTTTCCATCAGAATCTATATCAAAAGGTGCATATAGAGCAAGAGTGAATAAGGCATCTATTTTAGTAATTTGGTATTCCAAGGGGAAAAAGGATTTTTTTGGTTCTCCCTCTCTTGTATAAAAATGTAAAAAGTACCCTGGATATAAAGTATCTCCATGTTTTAACCCAGAAACGAGTAATTGATTTTTTGAGGCAATTATTTTTGCGATAGAAGTAATTCCTTTGCAAATTACCGATTTTATAAATATTCCTTCAACTGTAAAAAAACTGATTCTGTGCGTGAATAAATCCCCAACACACATTTCATCATTTGTAATCGAAATACATCTTGGGTAAATAAATTCGCCAGGACCCTCACCTTCTCTTCCAATTACTTTGAGTAATTCTCCGTGTTGAGAATATTTTTTGATATTTTTTTCACCAAGGTCGAGTATGAACAAATTATTATTTTTGTCAACTGCGATATCCACAATATTAAAAGATTTTTTTAATTTAACATGTGTGTTAAGAGAAAAGTATTCGTCAAAATAGCTACCAAAAGCCTCAACAAAACTTATCAAGAAAAATATCAGTTTCAAATATCTCATTAGCTTATGATATTCAATGTTCAAACTGTTGTCAATGGGAAGGTTATCACCTTCCCCTTTAGAACCTTAATATTTGTCTCATTTTTCCTCATATTTATAACATGGCATGCAGTTAGGAGTCCACCCACAGAAACAAACATACATCTTAGTTGTAGGATCTTGAAACAGACGCCCAGGCTCATCTACAGGTACCCACTTACTGAACACAGGGGTGGGTAGTAACAAAAGACCGAGAGAAACTCCAACTATTTCTGCCAATAGAAGGGAAACAATTAATACCTTTTTAAGCATCTCTTAAACCTCCTGAAATTTGTTCTGCCAGTTGTCTGGCATCATTAAAATTTATATCAAGGTTCATGCCAGAATTGTGATTGGCTTGTGGAGAGGGTTTGGGGATTTATAAAATCTACTAACTGTCCCTATTTGGTCATTAAATGTCCATATATGGACATTCTTATAGAAAAATACCTATGGTAGCCAATTTTACCTCTCATATATCTGTCCATATTTGGTCAGTCTAATCCCATTTTTCTCAATTTGTTTATCAGAGTTGTTCTGGGAATTCCAAGAAGTTTTGCCGCTTTGCTCTTGTTTCCTTTTGTAAGGGATAATACCTTCTGAATGTGCATTCTTATTGTATTGTTTAGAGTTAGATCATCCATTTGCTCTTTTTTGTTGAAGGAAAGAAAAGAATGCATAGATAAGCCCTTCTCTGATAGAGAGGGGGTCAATTCTGAAGGAATGGATAGCCTCTTCTCTTCATTTCTTATCTTCTCTGGAAGGTCTTCTATCTCTATTGTTTTCCCTTTTGAAAGAAGAACTGCACTGTGTATCACTTTCCTCATCTCCCTAAGATTCCCTGGCCATGGGTATCTCTTTAGGGCTTCCATTGCTGGCTCGCTTATATCCTTCTCCATTCCAAGTCTCTTACATTCTTTGAAAAGAAAATAATAAATGTATGCTTCCTTATCCTCCCTCTCCCTCAAAGGTAGGATTGAAAGCTCAAGACCTTCTATTCTGTAAAATAATGGCGGATAAAGAGAATTCTTTAGCTCTTCCAGTGAAAGAGAGCTTGCTGAGATTATTCTTACATCTGCCCTTTCAATTCTGTCTGAGCCAAGGGGTTGAATCTCTCGGAAGTCAAGGAATCTTAGAAGAGAGCTCTGGAAATTCTCAGATGATGATTGAATTTCATCCAAGAATACTGTTCCTCCATCTGCTGACTTCAGTAGCCCTCTCCTTTTCTCAATCGCTCCAGTGTATGCTCCTCTTTCATGTCCAAATAGCTTGGAGTAAAGAATGTCCTTTTCATGCTCAGATGAGCAATTCATTGGATAGAAGGGTTTATCTTTCCTTTTGCTCAAAAAATGAATAAATCTTGATATAATCTCCTTTCCAGAGCCAGACTCGCCTAAGATAAGAGCTGGCTCCTCTGATTCTGCTATCTTTTTTATTTTTTCAAAATTCTCCTTCAGCCACTCATCCTTCCACATGAAATAAAAATCTTGACTCTCTCTTCTAAGATAATGAGTAAAATCAATGCAGACCTTTTCAAATTCTGAAGATGGTTCCAGACCCCCCTCTTCAAGAAAAATCATTCTCTTAACTCTTTCCTTCAAATCCATGACCCCTCCTTTTGCTCCATTTTTCTGCCTTTTTATTTAAATTTATTCTTTATTTTATTAAATTTAAAAATTTTTTGTCAAGAAAGAAAATGCATGGCTAATTTTATGTTGGAAATAGATGCATTGCATTATGGGAAAATCTATTA
>JBDRZZ010000048.1 GCA_039804165.1 candidate division WOR-3 bacterium | reverse complement strand
GTTAAAACCTCATAACTCCCTTCAACATTATCCATTGTCCCAAAAAGTGAATGGCTAATCTTAACATAATTGTAGTCTTTTATAAAAACTATCTTACCATCCGATGTCCAGTTCGGAGCTTTTGCTTTCGTGTACTCGGTAACTTCTATACTACAACCAGTAAACATCCACAAAACAATTACCAAACTAATCCCTACCCATATTTTTCTCATATACCCTCCCGCTAAAGATTTGAAATTGTAAATCTTAAATTTTTCATTTTTTCTCCTCTCCATTATTTTTCCTTTTTACGGAAAACGGAGGACGGTTAACGGATAACATATCCCCTCCATGGCTATTATTTTACTCAATTTGCACTTTCCAATTTTCATTTTTCACTTTCCAATTACTATCCCCTCTTTTCTATACCCTGCCTCACTCCATAAACAACCTATCGCTTATTCCCTCATTCAGTTTCACATTCTTATACTCAATCGTCATCTTTCCGGCTTTTCCCATTGGTGTCGGAATAATCATATTTATCCTTTTAATCACCCATACACCTTTTATATTCTCATATTCCATATCCATCTTTGTTGTCCCATAATTAGAAAACATCTTTTGATTGGTGATGACTCCCCTTTCCATATCAACTGTCATCTCTATCTTCTGAACAATCGGATCTTTCTCTTTGGGGACTACCTCAAGAACAACCTCTTTGGGTGGCTCACTCCTTGAAAGTAAATTCTTGATCACTGATTTCTTCCTCGAAACAATAGATACTTTATTCTGCTTTAAAAACTCCCTAAAATCCCGCTGGAAATCTCCCCCAGGAGGTGCAGCTTGCCTACGATAAAGCGAAGAACCATCTGAGGAAAGCACCTCTCTCTTCCCTTCACTTTCCATAATTACCTTATCCCCATTTATAATCATCCTCACCTTCCCAGAAGTTGCCTTCTGCCCCATTGGAGATGGATTAACTGATAAACCCGGAGAAGCCTCCATCTCCATCCTCATCTTATCCCTCCCTTTAGTCCACAATTTCATTGACTGAGTATACGTCCCCATCTCACCCATATCTATACTCATTAGAGCAGAACATTGCAAATCCTGGACTTTATCTATGTTTTTCTGTAAGGCAGAGATAACATCTTCTAATTCATCGGAATAAACTGAAACACTGAGAAACAAGAAAAAGAGTAATCTTAACTTTTTCATAACACCTCCAGCTAAAGATTTGAAATTTTAAATTGTAAGTTGTAAATTCTAAATTTTTTAATCCCATTTTCCTATCTCCTATTTAATATTCTCATTACTATCCCCTATCAACTATACACTGAATTATACTTATAGTTATAATAAATTTTTTCTCTTGTCAAGCCTTTTCTCACGCTTTTGGCCGCCAATTTTTTCTATACCCTACTACCCTATCAACTATACCCTGATTACAATTATAACAGAAATGCTAATCACAGTCAACCCACCGACTCCATTGAATTGGATTTTTACGCTTTCTCTATACCATACCCTATCAAAATCGAACAACTACCATCCTTTCAGTAGCTAAACTTCTTACCCTCAATACTCCATAGTTGACAAACCAAATCATTCGATATATCTTTAAATTAAAAGATGGATATTGCAAAATCAAAGAACGGCGTACCTATAAGGTCAACTGAAGAAAGATGGTTTCACATAACAGAAGAACACTCGGAAATGGCTGGTTATTATTTTGAGGTCCTCGAAACCCTTGAAGAACCAGAAGTTATTTACAAAGGTAAAACAGGTGAATTTTTAGCGGTAAAGGAAGTAGAAGCAGGTAAATATATAGTAGTGGTATATAAAGAGAATTAAGTAAAAAAGATGGATTTGTTATAACAGCCTTTTTAACAAGATGCAAGAAGCAGCTAAAAAGGAGGAAAAAAATATGGGAACGGTAGAAGTAAAAAAAGTATTAAACCTTGTCCATGGAATATTAGATATCCCATATCCAAGGATATGGACAACTTATGACAAGGAAGCTGATGTGTTATACATTAACTTTAAAAAACCCAGTCATGCGGACGATTCCGAAATAACTGAGGATGACATAATAATCAGATACGAAAAAGAAGAACCGGTAGGCATAACTATACTAAATACAAGTAAGAGGAAAGGAATAAAATTATAGCCTGCCTTCCTGCTAATCCTCCCATCGAATGACCAACGAGAATTACTTTTGCGTTTCGGTCATTCTGCCATTGTCCTTCACCATAATACTCATCAAGCACATCTTTCACCCTGTGCCATAATTCATCTCCCTGACCGTTAAAGTTAGGATAATGAGGGTCCGGGTCGATACTCCCCCGATTGTCATCAAAATTCACCACCTCAAGAAAGGTTTTGTTGGGGAAACGAGGACCGGTAATAGGAGCGTTGGTATCTGGTGTATAAGTACGCTCTAATCCCTGCTCTTTTTCCCAATCATACCAAGCCCACGCATATTTCGTCATATAATCAAGGAAATGGTCATAGGTGTGATCTGAGTCCAGATTAATGATACTATCAGTAAATCTACTGTTTCTACTTCCTTTTGGAAATGTATCACATTTGGCTCCCCAGGTTCCCGAACTTGCCCCAAGACCATGAACAAATAATATCGGATAAGGCTTATATGGTTCTGCTTTCGCAACTATCGGGAAAACAAGGAATATTAGTATGATAGTTGATTTTTTAATCATCCTTATACCTCTATTCATTACATAACCTCCTTAAATTACAATTTACACCAAAATTTTCATAACTACACCCTGTATTTTATGGCCTCAAATACCATTTGCCCGTCCCATCACGGTTAATTACAAACCAATTGCCATCGTATCCAATAAAAGCATTACCATCCGGAGACCATTTATATCCACTTCCTGATTCATAAGTGACAAAAACACTTATGGTATCTATAACTTCAGAAATAAAATTTATGGTAACTGTAAGTCCATAAGGATTTGTCGCCATAACCATATTACTACCTAAAGGACCCCAATCTCTAAACCACCAACTTGAATATTCTCTTATAGAATTGCCTTCTAAATTAGCAATATGAGTGGAATACTCCCCATACGCAATCAGCGTATCATCAGGACTCCACGCAGGATATTTCGCATCAGGATCCGCAATAATCTGGTGGTCATTACTCCCATCCCTATCCATTATCCATATCCCCTCTCCAGGCTTCTCATAAACAATCTTCGAAGCATCAGGCGAAAAATCAGGATTCTGCCCTTCTCCTACTTTCTGTAATCCTGTCCCATCCCTCTTTATCACCCAAATCTCATTATCATTATTTCCAATCCCGGAAAGACCAAAAACTACATATTCCCCAGCAGAAGAACTACCCTCTATAGAAAAAAAACCTCTCTCACTATTGCATACCTCCCCTATCTCCTCATAATCCACACCTCTATTATCTACCTCATATAATGTGAACTCTTGTGTCTCCTTTATTACTATAGGACCATCAATACCCTCCTTTAGCCTCTGAATCCAAATCTCTTCAAAAAATATTATTCTCCCATCTGAGGTCCAATTAGGAGCATGATAACTAACATGCCTCTCCTCCCATTCCCTACCACACCCTCCAAAGATAATAATCAATATCCCAATAATTATTCCATTCCATATCTTCTTGATACTCCTACTAAAAATTTGAAACCTTAAATCTTTCATTCTCCCTCCTTTTTACACTCTCAGCTCATCCCACAATTTCTATCCCCTCCCTCAAGAAAGGTTTTGTTGGGGTAGGCGGGATCTGGCTTAGGATGTGCCGGAGTTCCTCCTGGATGCGCGTAAGTTGAGTCGACCTCGTCCCAAACAATTGCATACGGATGCATATAATCAAGGAAATGGTCATAGGTGCCTCCATCAGGTATCGAATCTAAATTAAGAGAATCTGTTCTATTATCACCAAATATATAGGTGCCAGCTCCCCAGGTTCCCGAACTTGCCCCAAGACCATGAACAAATAATATCGGATATGGCTTGTATGGTTCTGCTTTCGCAACTATCGGGAAAACAAGGAATATTAGTATGATAGTTGATTTCTTAATCATCCTTATACCTCTATTCATTACATAACCTCCTTAAATTACAATTTACACCAAAATTTTCATAACTACACCCTGTATTTTATGGCCTCAAATACCATTTGCCCGTCCCATCACGGTTAATTACAAACCAGGAACCATCGTAAGCTACAAATTTATTACCATCCGAGGAAACTTTAAGATAGTAACCTGAACTAATTTGACGAAGCGTATCAATTTGGTCGTTATATATGTCTATATCAATACCTCCATCATATTCTGGTGAGGCACAAATAGATACAAACTTTCCATTCGAATACCAATCCGGGAAATACAAATAATTAAATTCCCTTACTTGTTGGCTTGCAATCAAATTATAAATATGTACACTACCATACCCATACGCAATCAACGTATCATCCGGACTCCACGCAGGATATTTCGCATCAGGATCCGCAATAATCTGGTGGTCATTACCTCCATCCCTATCCATTATCCATATCCCCTCTCCAGGCTTCTCATAAACAATCTTTGAAGCATCAGGAGAAAAATCAGGATTCTGCCCTTCTCCTACTTTCTGTAAGCCAGTCCCATCCCTTCTTATGACCCAAATACTGTTGTAATGAACATCCCCTAAAACAACCCAATCCCCAGCAGAAGATGTAGAATTTATCCCCTGTGCAGGATCATCAAATAAAAAACCCTTCTCCTCCATCCCACTACCATCTGCATTCACCTCACACAACCACGTCCGCTCACTCTTTATATGAGCACTCTCACCAAAAATACTCCTCTCCCACTTCCAAACCCTTATCTCTTTCACAAACACTACCCTCCCATCACTCGTCCAATTCGGAGAATGATAAAAAAACTCTTCCTCTTCCCAATGACTACACCCATTGAAAATTAATCCAATAATTACTAAACTAATTCCTACCCCTATCTTTCGGCTGAAGATTTGTAATAGTAAATTGTAAGTTTTAAATCTTAAATTTTTCATTTTTTCTCCTCTCCATTATTTTTCCTTTTTACGGAAAACGGACAACGGTTCACGGATAACGAATTCCCTCCCTCAAGAAAGGTTTTGTTGGGGTAGGCGGGTGAAGAGTCAGGATGAGTATAACTCTTATCTACTCTCCACCACTCAATTGCATAGGGCGTCATATAATCAAGGAAATGGTCATAGGTGTGATCTGATCTAACTGAATCTTTAGGAATAAAGTCGCTTCTGGAAATCGTAGGTGCTCCCCAGGTTCCCGAATGTGCCCCAAGACCATGAACAAATAATATGGGATAAGGCTTGTATGGTTCTGCTTTCGCAATTATCGGGAAAACAAGGAATATTAGTATGATAGTTGATTTCTTAATCATCCTTATACCTCTATTCATTACATAACCTCCTTAAATTACAATTTACACCAAAATTTTCATAACTACACCCTGTATTTTA
>JBDRZZ010000047.1 GCA_039804165.1 candidate division WOR-3 bacterium | reverse complement strand
TGTTTTTATTCTCAATATACAGAAAGGAGGTTTTTTTCAATACCTTTTCTTTGAAAAAATACAATCTAAACCCTTACAAATACTAAATTTCCGACTTTTGACACAAAAATTTTGGGGGGTTGTCAGACGGAAGTGTTTGTGTTAGGCAAAAGATAAAACCGGACTTCGCAAAAGATAAAATTAGGCTAAATCATTAAAGTTTTTGCCATATCTTTCTTCTAAAAAGGAGGAAGATATGGGGCCACAACTTCATAAAAGATTTACAGATGACCAGGTAAAAATAATCTTTGATTTATACGAGAAGAGGTTCATAACGCTTCAGCAAGCAATCCAACAATTAGGGTGTAGTAGGGGCAGGTTTTATCAGCTTTTGAAAGAGTATCGAAGAGCTCCCGAGAATTTCACTATTGCATATCTCCGGAACTATTCGGGGCGCAGACTGCCAGAGGAGGTAGACAAAGTAATACGGAAAGAGTTAGAAATAGATAAAAGGCTGATAGAAGATAGAAATACTCCTATCTGGAATTATAATTACTCATCAATAAGAGACGAAGCTGTCCGTCAACTCGGGTATAAGATTTCTGCACAGACTGTTAGAAACAGAGCTAAGGAATGGGGTTATTACCTTCCAAAAGTTCGAAAAGAGAAAAATATATCTCGAGAGGTCATAACCGGAGCTCCGGGTATACTTTTACAACATGATTCTTCTCATCATAAGTGGTCACCTTACGCAAAGAAAAGATGGACTCTTATCACAACATTGGACGATTACAGTCGTTATCTTTTATATGCTAAATTTGTGGATGTAGAGACAACCTGGGACCATATCCAGGCTGTAGAATCAGTAATTTCAAGGTATGAGGTTGGTCTTTCATATTATGTTGATAGCCATTCAATTTTCCGATTTGTTTGTCACAGAGATAGTTTTTGTTACAAACAGGTTAAAGGAACTGACGATGTTCTCACCCAATGGAAGCGGGTTGTAGAAAAGTATGGAATAGAGGTATGGTATGCTTTATCAGCGAAAGCCAAAGGTAAAGTAGAACGGCCTTATCGTTGGCTTCAGGATAGAATTGTCAGAAGATGTGCCAGAGAAGGAATAAAAGAGGCATCCGAGGACGAGATAATACTTGATAAAGAATTATATCGTTATAATGAAGAGCTCCCTTCATAGGACTACTGGAGAGATTCCAGGAATAAGATTAAGAAAAGCTATCAAGACAGGGAAAAGTTGTTTTAAACCTTTAGTTGTTTCTTCCGAATATAAATCAACAAAAGATATATTCTGCCTTCACGAGAAGAGTAGATGGTTATAATAGAATTTTTTGGGATAGTAATAGAATTGATGTGCCTCTTTCATTAGAGCAAGGGACGGAAATAGAGTTACATGTAGTGCCCCACAAAGAGAAAACTGAAGTTCGGTTATGGTATAAAGGAGAAGTCAAAAAGTAGTCCATTTTAAAAATTAGCTCAAATTTTATCGGTCAATATAGTTAATAAATTTAGTCTAATTTTATCTTTGAGTTAACAGGGGAAAGCCAGAGTTATTGACAAAAAAGGCAAAATTCTTATAATTATAAAAAGAATCGTTCAATTTAGGAGCATTTTAAAAAGGAGGGAAAAATGAAAAAATTATTTTATTTGACATTCTTAATGACATTAACGATTAGTTTAAAGTTGTCTTCGCAAGACATTATATCTACAAATGAAGAATATCAATCTTTAGTCGATTCTGGGATGGTCATAATTTATCGTCCACCTAAATTTGTAGGGGCGCTCGCACCTTTGAGCGTCAAGCTTAACGGTGAATTAATAGGACATTTAGCAAACGGGGGAAAAATGAAATTAACTGTTAAAAAAGGGGTAAACTTTTTTCAGTTCGGTTATACTGATTTTAAAATAGATGTTAAAGAGGGCAAAAAATATGCATTGATAGTTGAAGGTAGTTTTTGGAAAGGGATTGATAACCCAAATATAAAACTTGTTGAAGATGAATTATTGATAAATCGGATGATAGAGGATCTCCAAAAAATTAATAGAAAAAATTCAATGTTGTCATTCAGATCGAATCTTCTAATTGTTTCTCCTTTTGAAAGGAAAATATTATATATTCTAACAGAGGAGAGTTGGTTAGAAATCTATGCGCCGGCCTTGGGATTTAATATTGGTTTGCAATGGAATATTACTTCAAATTGGTCGTCATTACTGTTGTTCGAACACTGGGTAATGAATGAGAGCGAGGAAATAGACGGTTCCCTATCAACAGAAAGGTATCTTGGATTATCCTCTTTTAACATAAATGCACTTTATAATCTTGTGGGAGAGGAGGGTATAGCAATGTATTTTGGCGCTGGATTAGGATATAATTTTGCCACATTAGAATACTATTCTAATGTGCCAGGATATCCGTATGTTAACATAAGTGATAGTAAATCTACTATTGGAATAAGTATCTTTTCTGGGATAGATATATATTTTTCAAAATACATAGCGTTTACGATGATCTATAGATTAAACTTTTGTAATATTAGTGATTGGGAAGCAAATTTGGGTTCCCATGCGTTTGTAATGGGTTTAAGATTTGATGTGCCCTCTCGCTAATAAGTTTAACGTCTTCTCGAACATGGTCTTTCGGAAGTCTAGGTTGGGCTTTTTATGGGTTGTCGTATCTCGGGGGGGTTGTTGAAAGATTCTTCTTTCAATAGTTCCGCCGAGATGGGGGAGGGATCTTTTACGGAGCACAAGGTATCTAATAGGAAAAGCGTTTCGGAAGGATAGCGGGCACGGATTCAGAAAACCGAAGGTTTTGAGAAGATCTTACCTGAGAACCGAGCAGGAATTTCCTCGCTGGGAAAATTAACTGCGTTTTTTATCTTCAGATTCTTTGGGCGACCCATTTTTGAGGGGGTTGGGAAGTGAGTCAAAAAATACAGGGGAAGACTATTGCTCCCCTTGTATATAACTATTATACGTATTCTATATTAAGAATAAAAAGACATTTTGTCAAGTTGGTTAAGGATTACAGATTTTACAGGGGCGGTAAAATTCTGAAGAATATCGGCTTCCTTTGGTATATCCTTATTGTTCTTTTTAATTTGTCGGATAAATGTCTTGACTCAGCGAAGCGGGAATATTATAATGTTAGAGTTATAGCTCTTAAAAGGAGGAATATATGAGTATATGTAGAGCATGTTCTGAGAATTCTACTAATAATAATTATACTTTTTACTACGGCAAAAAAATTAAGGAGGAGAGAAAACCTCTGGAAACAAAAACAACATATCTCGTCTTAGGATCTCTCTCCCTCCCGTTGTGCCAAAGATGTGTATGGCGCTATCGTTTTAGCCGATTAGGGATTGGATTTATTTGGATATCAATTGGTTTTTGTATTAAAATCATCGGAGGCTTGATAAACGTGTCAGACCCCTGGGTAAATGATATGTTAGGTTGGGCGCCAAATGCAGGGTTAATTTTTGGTGGGGGGTACTTTTTAAAATCTCTTTTTCTGAGTCAAGAAGTAATGGGAAGTATTTTAGCGGGCAAGATTTCTGAAAAAAGCGGTTTGATAAAGGGAGGAGACATCTGGTGGGCTTCTGATCCACGTAAACGGTAACTTCAGGTATTTTTCTTAGACTAATATAGGCTATCATGAAAAAAGTGAACATTTTAGGGAATAGAATTATGATTATCATTATATCATTAGCGCTATGCTTATTATTGCCTTCGTTAGGTTTTGCGCAGACGGAAGACTCGACAATAACAAAATTATTCAGAGATAGTTACTACGCCATCAAATCTATGCGAAATGCGAATGGGGTGTATATTGATGCTTTGACAGTTGACACAGGCGTTGTTGATAAACCTGGCTGTATTACAGCAAATGGGATAGGCTTAATTTCCCTTTGTATTGCTGATTCAATGTACAAAAAAACCGGCGATTCCATAAATTGGGAATCTGATGCTGAATCTTTAGTAATTAATACTTTATCTACACTTATTGCTTTTAAAGATTCTAATAGGACAAATGTTAAAGGTTTCTTCCCTCATTGGTTCGATGCAGAAAGCGGTAAGAAAGCTCCAGGGTGGGGAATTGAATATAGTACAATCGATAACGCCATCTTTGCTATGGGATTGATATTTTGTAAGAACTATTTTTCAAGTAATATATCAATTGCCAAGAAAGTCGACTCGTTACTAATGGATTTTACGGCTGCAATATCTGAAGACGGGCGTCGTTTATATATGGTTCTGGATTCAAGTGGGAATAGGGTTGAAGGCACTCAGAAAGGACCTTTTAATGAATATATGATTGTTGCTTGGTTGGCAAAAAATGTATCCCCTCAAAATCCTGGTTATACAAAATCACAATTATATTGGAATATCTATTACAGCGATCCGAAAACAGACTCTATTCCAAAGCCTATTTATTGGTACTATGAACTATTATCCGATGGAGGAGGATTTATTTCGCATTTTATTTCCCTGTTTACTTACTATTATTGCCATTATTTTAGAAATAATGATGATTATATGGAATACTTCAGGAATGTACGCGCAGCTGACTCATTATGGTGGACTAAAAGATACCCCGGAATTGATAGTTACGAATGGGGTTTAGGAGCTGGCGAAGATCCAGGGGGCGGTTCTTACTCAGCTAATGCTATTGATAATAATCCGCGAGGGATTGTCTCACCGCACATAATCGCGGGATTTATCCCCGTATATCCACAAAGCAAAAATGATTTGATATCTCTCTACAATAATGTAAGTCCTTCTGTATATAGTCTTCCAGATGATACTTCCAGAAAAGTGTTATGGAGATATAGTCGCGAAGATATCTCTCTAAGATGTCCTTATATTCAGGCAGTCGACTTTTCTACTATGCTATATGGGCTTGCATCATTGCCAGAATATCTGGGTCCCAATTTCTTTGATACTTTTAATAAAATTGATACAATCTTTGGTAATATTGAAACAATCGATGATTCTATTCACGTAGACTTTCGTTTAGAGCAAAATTATCCAAATCCATTCAAATCAGCGACAGTTATTCGTTATTCGCTTCCCCATCGCTGTATAGTTCTATTGGAAATTTTTAACATACTTGGACAGCACATACAGGAACTTGTAAATTCCGAACAAAATGCCGGTTATCAAGAAGTAACTTGGCATCCAAATGTTTCTTCTGGTATTTATTTTTATCGTATTGTAGCTATTTCAACCGACAATCCAAGTGAGCAGTTTGTAGAGAGCAAAGAAATGATATTACTCAGATGATACTCTGTAAATTGTAATCAAAGTAAGAGTAGGGGAGATGTCAAGGGCTCAATTTTGTGTTAAATCCAAAGCACATGGTGGACACTTTGTGGAGGTTTTGGGGATAAAAAGAGTAGATTTAAATATAAATATAAACCTAAAAGAAGTTATGAAAGAGTATAAGGTATTTTGCACAAAAAGAGATAAGATTTATAGAAAAATGAGCGAAATTGTTCTAAATTGTTGGTTAGAAGAATTAAGGAGTTGCAATGATTGTTAAAATAAATATCCTCCTTTTAAAGATGAACAATGAAAGGAAGATATATGTTTTATTATCAATGGGACGAGGTTATAAAAATATGCAACCCTTTGATAAGGTAAAAATTCGTTTTGAGATGGTAAAAAATGCGAAAGAAGAGTCTATAGAGATGTAGCCCGTAATTTTACTACAGGAAGACCTACCGTTTACAAATGGCTTAAAATTTGATAAATGTAGCATAGAAGGCTTATATAACCCTTCCAGAGCTCATCAGGGAGTCCATAATAAGACACCTAAACACATAGAAAAACGCAAAGAGACGGGTAAAATGTCAACAAAGGCATTGGTTAGAGATTTCTAAGTTCCTGTTTCCCATGAAACCGCCAGAAGGATTTTACATGCGAGAGGAATTACCTAGAGAAAAGAGAGAAGGAAAAGGATGGCTTTTAATGCTTTCGAACAGGTAGAA
>JBDRZZ010000046.1 GCA_039804165.1 candidate division WOR-3 bacterium | reverse complement strand
ATGGAAGTGGTGGTCAGTTTGTCTGGTGGATTAGTGATAGGTTTTCAGGGTACACTTACGAGAGAGTAAAAGTAAAGTTTTTCTTTTTTAAAAATATAATACATAGTGATATACATCAACTTTTCTGTTCTGCGGAAGAAATTTTTCCAAGGGCTTGCCGTTTGTTAGATAAGAAGATTGAAGACAATATTGGTAAAGATAGATTTATAGATAGCATAACAGTTTATTATAGATTACCATGGGTGGATAAACCGGAGTTAAAGTTAGTAGATAATGGGATTATTTTTCTTGTGAAACCAACAAGGAATCCAATATACAAAGCGATCCACACCATTTTTGTTACAGGGTTAACATTTAAAAATATTGGATTAAAGATAGTTGAATATTTCAGGCATATTTTTTTGACCTGGCCTTTTTTTCAAGTTATATTTGGACATTTGTTTTTATATCTGGAATATGTTTTTTAATAGGGTTTGGGATATTTAAGTTGAAGGTTTTCATAAGTAGGAGGAGTTTATAAGAGGGTATATTAATGAGGGTAATAGGGAATAGTGAAAAGGGAATAGCCATGGAGGGGATATGTTATCCGTTGACCGTCTTCCGTTTTCCGTAAAAACTATAAGTGATGTGGAGGGGTGGTAATCTGCGTATATCTTATGAAAATATGCGTGCTATTAAGAAATAGGCAAATTGCCCTTGACAGGGAGAAAACATTTATTAGATTTGGCTAATAGTTTTGGGAGGGTTGTGATATGATTAGAATATCACATAAAAGGATTTTTAAATCTCTTCTCTGGTTCAGTCTATTTGTTTTTTTGCCTTTTGCATTCGGAATAGATGCCTACGCTCAATCAAAAGAACTTAAAGAAGAAATCCAGAATCAAAAACTAACTGTAATCTTAAATTCCCTTAAAGATAAAGATTTTGATGAAGTTCTAAAGGAATCAGAAGAAATCCTTGAAAAGGATTTTTCTGATGAGTTAAGGAAAGACGCCTTCAGGACGATATTAAGCGAGCTAAAAGAAAGAGATAGAGAAATAAGAGAAAAATTTGCTCTAACCGAAAAGACTTTGAAAGAAAAGAAGTTACCTCCTGAGATATTAAATCGTCATAAGGAGTTTGTAAAGAAGTATGAGGAGAGATTTAAAGAATTTGACGGGAAAGTTAATTCGTATATAAACTCAAACTGGCTAACCAGAAGTTCTTCAAGGAAGGGGTTGAAAGGTTTTATCGAGAAGAATACTTATAAGAAGAGAATATCCGAATTTGACCCTAATAAATTACCTCATCGTTCAATGCCTGTAAAGAAAATACAGACAGAGGAGTATAGGCCAGAGAAGCGAGGAGCGATGCTTCAGGGTAGTAGCGGCTTAATTGAAGGTTGTAAATTAGAAATTGAAAATTTTAAATTTGAAGAAAATAAAATTTGTCCCAACAACTCTGATTCCAATTACTATAACCTAAACCCTCATAACTATACCCTGAGTAAGGAGCTCTTCGCCTATGCAGGTGATGTTTCGATGTTACCTTTGCTTGTTTCCGAGGGAGGGGATGGATATTTTACAGGAGACAATGGAAGTGCAATTTACGGAAGAAATACAGGAACTTGCAGAAGAACTGGAGTATAAGCCTGTAGAGATATATGAGTATATAAGAAATAACTTCAAATATGAGCCTTATTTTGGGAGTCTTAAGGGTGCACAGGAGACATTGTTTGAGAAAGCCGGAAATGACTTCGATTTAGCCTCACTTCTTATTTCCCTATTACGAACTTCAGGAATAAAATCAAGATATGTATATGGAGAGATAATCGTACCTATAGATAAAGCAATGGGGTGGCTAGGCGTTAAAGACCCCTGGGTTGCAGGAAACATTTTTGCAACAATGGGAGTTCCTGCGAGGATGTTAGTTGTAAATGGAAAACCTTATGGGTTACGCCTGGAACATTGCTGGGTTGAGGCACAGCTTAATTATGATATAGATTTAGGAAGAAAAAACCCCGTGAGTAAGGATTTGACCTGGATACCGATGGACCCCAGTTATAAGATACTTGAATATAATAACCCGGTGAAATTGGAAGAGGAAGTTCCTTTAGATGTGGATAGTCTAATGGGAGAAATTCGCGCTTCAGCAAACATTGACACCATAACGGGAGCGGTTACAGGAATGGACACAACGATAATAAATCAGGCATTGGAGGATTATGGAACGAGAACAAATAACTGGATAGAGGAAAATTTAGGAGATAGTGCTACCATTGGCGAAGTATTTCCTTTCAAATGGATAAAACCGAAAGTAAGCGGTGGTTTCGCTCCTGTTCTTCCTTACGATGTCACGAAAAAAAAGGAAAGTATTCTGAAATTCCTGATGAATTCAGGTATAAGATAACTATAGAAGTGATGGACGAAAGGAATATTTTAAGTGATATATCTTATACTTTTCCTACCATAGGAATAGTAGGTAAGAGGATATTGCTTGCATATACTCCAGCCAGTTCCAATGATGAAAAGTTGTTATTATCTCAAGCCCCCGATACCTTGACAGATACTACAAATATCCCATCAGCGATATCTGCTTATTTAATAAAGATGAAACCCCAAATAGTAATAGAGAATCAAGCAGTAGCTACAGGTTCATCAATCGGTATGGGAAAGGAACAGACATACAGGATGATATTTCATTCTCCAGCAGGGTTTAGAGAGGAAGTAGAAAATCCTGCGATAGTTGGTTCGATGTATGGAATCGCTTTTGATATTTCCAGGATACCAAACGAGGTGATGAGAAAAAGGATAGATAGATACAAGGAAGTAAAAGAGCAAATGGAAACTCAAAACATTTCTTTATTGACTTCTTATGATATAGTAGGAGAGCTATTGAATCTCACTTCTCTTTCGTATTATTATCAGCTTGATACCTATAATGAATTATTTGCAAGAAAAACGGATGTATTTCATCAGAGAGTTCCTTCAGAGGCAATAGCATTTCTTTCAGTGGAAGTAACTTCTATTCTTGGATTCCCTTACGCGATTTCGGCGAATGGATTCAAAATAGATGTGGATAGGGATATGGAGGCGGTCTTCGGGAAAGAT
The DNA here is from genome assembly GCA_039804165.1 of candidate division WOR-3 bacterium. Classification (NCBI taxonomy): domain Bacteria; kingdom Pseudomonadati; phylum Caldifarciminota; species Caldifarciminota bacterium. Next base: position 2,923 of record JBDRZZ010000046.1, on the reverse strand, counting down.
GGCGATAGCAACAGAAAGAAATCATACAATATAGCATCAGGAATAATGGGTTCGGAGATGGAGGCGAGGGTGCTGGATCAGGTATTCAGTTTAAAAAATGCAAAAGCCTTATCAGCCACAAGGATATTATCAATAGCGAATGAGAGACAAATCCCGATATATACAATTAATTCAGCCAATATTTCTCAAATATTACCACTTCTACAGATATCGAAGGAAGTAAAATCGGCGATTCAGTGTGTAGTTGATAGAGGTATGGAAGTAATCATTCCCCGTTCCAATATTACTTATAATGGTTGGGAAGGTATAGGGTATATTGCAATGGACCCTGAAACTGGAGAAGGGGCTTATATGGTGGAGGGTATTGGTGGAGGGATAATTTATTTTCTCTGGTGGGTTGGATATGTGTTCCTTTGGATATGTGTAGCAGCTGGAGCTGTGTGTTTGGGATTACTGTTGGTGGAGTTTTTGGGAGTTATTATAGGAGTTATAGCTGAAGCGATAGATTTTTTTGGTGTTTTTTGGGCAATAGCTTATTACATTGTAGGCCCATTTGAAGAATTGTGGAAAGATTTTATTCTTTGGTATTGGCCTATGATTAAAAATTTTTTCCTCTTATATGGTCCTTTAATATTGCAGCATATTTGCGCTCTTCCAGCTGCCATTCCGGGGAGTCCACCTCCTTATGAGTACCCACAAAATATTTACTGGTGTATAGGTGAAATGATTCAAAAATTGTTGGATTTACTTGAAGAAGAAAGGCAACCCTCCACCCCTTGAGGAGTGGAGCTTAAATGTATAAGGAGAACCATAAATGAAATTTCTTAGAATTATAATAGTGTATATAGGTATAGTAATACTTTGTTTTTTATATGTACTATTTATGTACCCCTTCAATTGGGTCTTTGGAACGGAGAAAGCTTCTCTTAAAAAATATATAAGATATCTTAAAGTAGTTATTTTTGAAGGAAAACCAATATCTGATCCTTTTAAACAATGGAATTTCTTTAAGGACGGAGCAGCAAGATTGAAATACAATTCATATTCTACAAAATGGGCAAACACTTTAGAATACGATTCTCCTCTCTTATGTGTAACATCAACTAACTACGAAAATATCATCAAAACAGCAAATATCCCCGAATCGGTAAAGGAAGAAATAAAGAAAATAGTCGAAAATGGAGATGGAGTTTTAATTTCGGAAGCTGCGTTTAAACCAGGTTGGAAATATCCTGAAAAATATGTCGTTATAGAGAGTTTTGATAAAAAACCGCCAAAGGTAAAATATATGTGCAGTATATTTAGAGGTTTCCCGGGTATGAATTTTATACAAAGAAGTAGGTTTAATGCATATTATATGAAATATAAATCGACGAAGAAACCTTTATTATATCCTCTCGTTTGGGTTAGTAAGGATAATAAGGAAGAATTGTTGCCAGAGTTAGATATTCCCAAACAGATAAAAAAAGATATAGAGAAGTTAGTAAATAAAAACAAAATCGTAATCATAACCGAAGCAGCCTTTCAACCCGAATGGAAATGGGACGAAAAGTATCTTGTTTTTGATAGGAAGAAAAGTTAAAAAGAGGGGAGTATTATATGAAAGCATTTAAAAATTTTATAGCAGTATTACTTGTTTTTTCTTTTAATCTTTACAGTAATAAAATTAGCGATGCTATTGACGCTGGAATTCGATGGCTTAAAGTCTCTCAGAATTCTGATGGTTCATGGGGAGGAGATACTACTGTAAGCACTTATGTATCAACTGCTACTGTTTGTGAAGCACTCGGCGTTTTAAATCCATCAGATAGCTTATATATTAAAGGTATTACTTATCTTGATAGCTTAGAAGTTAAAAACAGTGGCCATTTGTCTCAAAAAATAAAGGCGCTCGCACCATCCGACGTTAATATAACTTCTTTGCAGGATACTCTATTATCTTACTATTCACCTCCTATAGGTGGTTTTACTTTTGATAAAGAGAAAAGAGATGTACTGAGTACAGCGTTTGCTCTTATTTCTTTGCATGAATCTAATTATTCGGTAAATGAAAATATCGGATGGTCAATTGGATACCTAATGGACGAGCAAGATACAGCAGGATTCTGGCGATATAATGATGAGAACATTTCCAATATATATCTAACCGCATTAACTCTCATTTCTCTGGAAAGATTCCATGGTATATATGATTTAAGCACCCAAATCAAAAATGGAATTTCCTGGCTTCTTAGTCAACAGAACACAAATGGTAGTTTTGGGAAGGATACAACTTCAATATATGAGAGTGCACTTTCCCTGATGGCCCTACAGGGAGGGTATGGTTTAGAGGGTATAGGGTATAGAGAGGGTATAGATTATAGGGTAATATGGTATAGTGCAATAAATAAAACAAAAAACTTCCTCCTTTCTCTTCAGGATTCAGATGGGAGTTGGAACAATAATGCTTATGAGACTGCTCTTATTATTTTGGTATCCAAAATAGGCAAATTGCCCTTGACAGGGAGAAAACATTTATTAGATTTGGCTAATAGTTTTGGGAGGGTTGTGATATGATTAGAATATCACATAAAAGGATTTTTAAATCTCTTCTCTGGTTTAGTCTATTTGTGTTTTTACCTTTTGCATTCGGAATAGATGCCTACGCTCAATCAAAAGAACTTAAAGAAGAAATCCAGAATCAAAAACTAACTGTAATCTTAAATTCCCTTAAAGATAAAGATTTTGATGAAGTTCTAAAGAAATCAGAAGAAATCCTTGAAAAGGATTTTTCTGATGAGTTAAGGAAAGATGCTTTCAAAACGATATTAAGCGAGCTAAAAGAAAGAGATAGAGAAATAAGAGAAAAATTTGCTCTAACCGAAAAGACTTTGAAAGAAAAGAAGTTACCTCCTGAGATATTAAATCGTCATAAGGAGTTTGT
>JBDRZZ010000045.1 GCA_039804165.1 candidate division WOR-3 bacterium | reverse complement strand
GAGATTTTGTATCAGCATACGGAACTGGATTTTGGGACGACTTACGATTTCTTCACTCTTGGGACAGCGATAGCCCCTTTATCTTTAACAGGAGCTTTTTCGTTTATGCGGATTGCGACAGAAGACATACCGGTAACAGAGGCAGGAGAGGACACGATTCCAGGGACGGATTACAGGGAGATAATATACAAAGGGACAGCGACCTACCGTGCATCCTGCTACACTTTTTCTCTTTCAAAGAGGATAAGAGATTTTGGTATTGGGGTAAGTGGTAAATTTATCGATATGTTTCTTTATCAATATTCTGGGAGAGGTATAAGCACTGATATTGGTGGGTATTACGAGAGTAAGTTTTTCTTTGTCGGTATTGCATTAAAGGATATTCTGAATTCTGGGATAAGTTGGAGTAGTGGGCTAAATGAAGAGCTTTTGCCAGTTGGTTCTGTGCTTTGTGGGGTGAATCTTTTTCGGGAAGAAGGGTGGTTTAAGGAGGGTATAATTATAACTGGTAGAGTTGATAAAGTTTTTAGGAGGGGAATTGATCCAATATACTACGGAGGTCTTGAGTGGAGTGTTGCAGGGGTTTTGCCTCTTAGATTCGGAATAGAGGATGGGAGGATTGCCTTTGGGATGGGTTTTAACTCCGAGCATTTATATTTTGACTATGCGTATTCAACAAAGGAAGAAATAAAGGGTAATCATAATATTTCTGTTGGATGGAGATGGTAGAAGGCGCAAACCGCAATCCGCTTACCGCTAACCGCTAGAAAGGAGTAAAAATGAGAAATGTAAGAGAATATGATGTATTTAATGTCTCTCATAAGATGACACTGGAGATATACAAATTAACAAAAAGTTTCCCGAAAGAAGAGATATGTGGGCTTGTAAGTCAATTGAGAAGGTCGACATATTCAATACCAATGAATCTTGGAGAAGGTGGAGGGAGAAAGGGTGAAAAAGATTTTGCTCGGTTTGTAAGCATAGCTCTTGATTCCTGTGAAGAAGTTAGATATCAATTATTACTTTCAAAGGACCTTGGATACATTGATAATAAAGATTATGAAAGAATTGAAAGTGAATATGAACGAATAAAAATGATGCTTTCAAAACTTTTTTCGCGGGTTGCGGAAAGCGGGGGGCGGATAGTGTAATTATTATGATTTCTATCATTCTTCTTTTCTTAATTGTAGAACCTTTTAAGGTTGAACTGACCGAAGAGGTGAAAGTTCCAGTTTCTTCGGAGGAGGTTCTCAAGATAAAAACATTCGGGAATTATACTTATTTTCTTTTGAAGGATAAAATTCTTAGAGAAGGGAATGGGATTATTAAGTTTGGGAATTTTGGAATGGAAGAGGGGGAGCTTACAGGGCCTGTTTCTATTGATATTGAAAATGGAAGAGTTTTTGTTCTTGACCGAGGCTCAAAAAATATAAAAGTTTTTGACCGTAATGGGAATTTTCTATTTTCAAGGGAAATTGAAACTGAAGAACCAACCTCGATTGCGATTTCTGGTGAAAAAGTATTTATCTTAGATCCTTTAAAATCTCAAATTGATGTTTATGGAGAAAGTTCTCTTTCTTATTCATTTGGACATTTTGGTAAAGGGGAAGGTTTTATCAATTCTCCTCTGGATATAGATGTAATAGGAGGGAGAGTCTATGTTCTTGAGAGGGATAGGGTTTCTATTTTTTCCGAGATTGGGGATTTTATCCAGGCAGTGAATCTAAAGAACGGAAAATCAATTTCTGTGGATAAATACATAAGTATCTTAACTGATAGCACAACAATTCTTTTTGACCAGAGTTTCAAGAAGATTGGGTGTTTTAAAGGGGAATTTTCGGCAACAGAGGGTAAGAGATTGGTTATTTTTGAAAATGGCATCTTGAGGAAATATAATATAGGGTATAGTTATGAGGGTAAATAGGAAAGGTGGAAAAGGGATTTAATTAATGGTTTTTTTGTTGTTTTTAATTTTTGAGAGCGATACAATAAATTTAGGTGATACGACGTATATCAATGTCACGGGTAGAAACACTTTCTTTTACCAGGGAAAGTATTTACTTTCTGGTTCCACACCCCCTGAGTTTTATCCTTTTACTTTAAGAAATAATGTTCTACAATTAAATGTTGATGGGAAAATAAAAAGTTTGTTACTTGAAGGGGAAGCCTATCAGGGTAGAAGAGAGGAAGAAAATACAGCTTTCTTTTCTCTTAAAGGTGAACATATTGAAGGCTCTATGGGAGATATTCCAGTATCTCTTGGTGGACTTTTGATTCAAAATAAATCTATAAGAGGTGTAAAATTGGGCTTAAAATCTTCGAAAGTAGACGGGGAAGGTTTTTATTCTCTGCCAAGAGGGACTTCCATCCGGGAGAAAATTAAAGGGGATGGGACTTCTGGCCCTTTCCAGCTTGCTAATTCTCCAGTTCTTGTAAACACAGAAATCGTGAAAATAGGAATTGGTCTTGCTTTAAAGAAACTCGAAAGGGGAACTGATTACAGGATGGACTATACTCTTGGGAGGATAACTCTATTAAATAGAATTTTGTCCCATGAGGAAGTGATGGAAGTTGAGTATGAATATGAGAAAGAGGAAGGGAAATCCATTTCTGGAGGAGAAATCACTTTAAAACCGTTCAGTTTTTTATCTATTGGAGGAAGTGGAGTTAATACAGGAGGTTATTCACTTCAAAGTCGTCTCGGAACAGAAGACTTGAATCTGAAGGTTGAAGGAGCGGATGATGGAGGAGGAAATAAAGGTTTAAGAGTGGATGGAGGAATGAAAAATGGGATTTTTGAACTTGAGGGGATTTATAGTGCAACAGGGGAAGAGTTCAACGTAATTGGAAAAGGTCTTGAGCCTGGAGAAGAAATCGAGGTAAATGGTGCCATAACTCCTATTTCCCAACTAAAGATAACTTCCTCTTACAGGGAGAGAAACGAAGAGAATGATAGAATGTTTCAGGTGAATTTGTATAATTTTCAGTATAATTACAAGAGATATGAAGGATTCAATCACTATTCTTCTCATTGTTTACTCGCAAAACAAAAAATTGGAGGGGTTAACTTTAGTGGCAATACAGAGTTCGAGAGGAGAGATTCACTTCGTATTTATAAAATTGGTGGAGGTATTGATTATAGTAGGGGCTTATATGGTATAAACATAACAAGTTCTTATGGAAAAGGAGATTTTGAAGAGACGGATAGCGAAGGAAAGATCTGGTGGACTCCAAAAAGGGGGATAAGTGTCTCAAGTTCGGCAGAAATAAAGAGATCAGACCTCTACTCGCCCATTACGGTTCTTCAGTCCAATTACAATTTTTCTTCTCTTTCTTTATTTCGTTCAAGCGGTCAATACACGATTCAATCGGTAAGAAGAAATCCTGGGAAAGAAGATGAACCTGGGGAGAGAACCACCGGTTCTTTTAGGTTCGATACCTATCCACTTAAGTGGTTTTCTTTTTCTTATAACCCGAGTTTTTCAAAATCGAAAAGTCTTATAAGAGGGACAGTATTCCAAAATTCGGAGATTCATAGTGTAAGTTCAAGGATTTATAATAGAGCTTTCAGCATTACTGGGTTAAAAGAATGGAGAAAAAGTTATTCTTTGAATTACGATGACGTGAAAACACAGGACAATAAAGAAGAAAGAGAGAGAGTAAATATAATGTGGGGTCCTCTTTCTTCTCTTTCTTTTGGAGGGGAATATTCGAATTTAGATGGAGATGGTCTTTATAGAATTTTACGACCAACACGAGAAGACTCTGTTGGGGATACTCTAATTCAATATAGGACAAGAAGAGATAGAGTTCTTGGTTTAAACACCACATATTTATTGAGAGATAAAGGGAAGGCTGTAGTTAAATACGAGAATAGAATATATGAACTTCGAATTCCTGATTCGCTTCCCACAGCAACAACCGAGAATAGAATTACCTTAAGAGGAGAGGAGAGAGTAAAGGAACTTTTGAATTTTTACCAGGAAATGTTTTTGGCTCATAAAGAAGGTCTTGAGCCTTTTATATACAGAAGTGGAGAAGTGTCATATGAGGTAATCGGTTTTGAGACAGGAGTTAGTTTTATTCCGAAAGATGGAATAAATGGAAGAATATTTTTTGGTTATGAGGAAGCTTATTCTGGAGCTTCTTTTACAAAAAAGAACGGAGGTCTTCTTCTCTATTTTAAAAGAGGGCCAATTTTCTTTGATGGAAATGGGAAATATGAAGTTTCTTCTAATCCAGATTATAAAACTCTCGAACTCTCTATAAACGCAGGCCTCCAAGTTGAGTAGAATTTATTTTTTGATAAAAATATCAAACATTTGAATTCCAAAGATTGAAACCAGACTTACAATTATTCCTGCGATAAACACTCCTACAATTATTGAAAGAAAAGATTTTCTTTTTTGCATTTTAAAAAACCACGCACCAAGAGTTCCAGTGTATGCACCCGTAACAGGTAAGGGAATGGCTACAAAGAGAGTTAATCCAATATATCCGTATTTCTCTATTTTTGGGCTAAGGTTTTTTCTTGTTCTTTCAAGGAAGAAATTGAATGTTTTTCTATATAAATTTATTTTCATTAACAAATTGTGAATGGAAGAGAGAAATAAATAGAAGATTGGGAAAACAAGAATGTTGGAAGCAACACTTATGGGAAAGACAACATAAATTGGAATTCCAGAAGAGAGTCCTAATGGAATACTCCCTCTTAGCTCAGATATAGGGAGAAGAGAAAGAATTACAATTTTTATAATAGGATCCATAAAATTATAATTAATTATGGAGGTGAGCGGGCTCGAACCGCTGACCTCCTGCGTGCAAGGCAGGTGCTCTACCAGTTGAGCTACACCCCCAAAATGGGCCTAAGTGGATTCGAACCACTCACCTTTCGCTTATCAGGCGAACGCTCTAACCGACTGAGCTATAGGCCCTTTATTTTCTAAAAATATACAAGCTCTTTCGGAAATGTCAAGAGTGATTATTTTTATAATTGTTAAATTTAAAAGGAGATGGTTTACACTTTAGAGAAGTGTGAAAATTAAAGAGAGCCGAGCGAAATATTTTCGTAAAGATGGCTTATGTAAAACGAGAAAGGAATAATAAAGGAAAAGAGCATTTTTTGTGAAATCAACAGATACCTGTTTTTCTTTAATAGAGTGAGAAAAATAGAGTGAGAAAGAACTTAAAAAGGAAGGATAAGAGTTCCGAACCTCGGTTTGTTCTTGATAGTGATAAACTTCTGGAGATAAAGGTGGATTTGTCTCTTCCACGGAGTCGGCCCTTAAGAAAATGATGAAAAATGACTTTAATATAAATTGGATGTGTAAACCATTTAGGATTGGAAACTCTATATTTTTATAAAAATTTTTTGAAAAAAGGGGGTTGACAATAAGAAATATTGCATTATATTAACATTCGGGCAGTAGCTCAATTGGAAGAGCGCCTCTTTCGCAAGGAGGAGGTCGGCGGTTCGAATCCGCTCTGCTCCAAAGGAAGAGTAAGATTTGAAGGATAAAGAAAATCCTCTCATAAGGGTAAAAGAGAGGTATTGTTCTTTGTTTTTATGCTGGTGTAACTCAGAGGTAGAGTAGCTGATTTGTAATCAGCCTGTCGGGGGTTCGATTCCCTCCACCAGCTAAAAAGTGAAAGGAATTAATGGGGAGGTTCCCGAGCGGCCAAAGGGGACGGACTGTAAATCCGTTGGCATAAGCCTTCGGTGGTTCGAATCCGCCCCTCCCCAAAAAAGCGGGAGTAGCTCAGCTGGTAGAGTAACGGCCTTCCAAGCCGTTTGTCGCGGGTTCGAATCCCGTCTCCCGCTTTGTGCCCATGTAGCTCAGAGGGTAGAGCGCATCCTTGGTAAGGATGAGGTCGGCGGTTCAAATCCGCTCGTGGGCTAAAAGAGAATTGGGAGAGAAATTAATTTTAAGGTAAAAATAAAATATTAAGGAGGTATATAATGGCGAAGGGCAAGTTTGATAGGACGAAGCCGCATTTAAATGTTGGGACGATTGGACATGTAGATCATGGGAAGTCCACGTTGACTTCTGCGATAACAAAGGTTTTAT
>JBDRZZ010000044.1 GCA_039804165.1 candidate division WOR-3 bacterium | reverse complement strand
TCAAAACAACCGTTACATTGTCTTTTCCTCCCTTTTTATTTGCCTCATCAATAAAAGCCTTAGCCATATCTGAAATATTATTTCTTTTTTGTAAGCATGTGGACAAAATTTCCTCATCCGTTAGCATTTCTGTTAAGCCATCAGTGCATAATAAAATTAAGTCATCGTCTCTGAGTTGTTCTCTTACAAAAAATGGAATAGGTGGGGTTCCTATTCCAAGAGCCTGAGTTATTACATTTTTCATAGGATGTAACTTAGCCTCCTCTTCATTAATTACACCTGATTTAAGAAGCTCTGCTACTACAGAATGGTCTTCAGTAAGCTTAATAATTTTTTTATCTCTTATAAGATATCCTCTGCTATCACCCACCGAACATATATGTAATGTTCTATCCTTTAGATAACTTACAACAACCGTGGTTCCCATTCCCTTGAGGGAATTTTCTTGTTCTGATTTTTTCTTAATTTCTTCATGAGCAGAAAATATTGATTCAACAAGGGCTTTCTTAATTTGTTTACTGTCCTGTATATCTCCTTTTTTATAAAGAAAATCTTTAATAGTAGTTACAGCCAGACTGCTTGCCACCTCCCCTGCATTATGACCTCCCATACCATCTGCTACGATGAAGATACCTCTTTCTTCATCAATAAAAAAGGCATCTTCATTGTTTTGTCTCACTACCCCCTTGTCTGTAAGAGCAGATGCTCTTAAGTTTTTCATATCTAATCTCATACATTAAGTTTTTTTATATATAACCTTATCAATCAACCCATACTTTACTGCTTCTTCAGCTGTCATAAAAAAGTCTCTATCTGTATCTCTTTCAATAACTTCAATAGGCTGTCCTGTATGATAAGATAAAATTTTGTTAATAACTCCTTTTATTCTGTTTACTTCCCTTGCCTGTATCTCAAGGTCTTTCGCTTGTCCTTGAGCACCTCCCAGTGGTTGATGAATCATTATTCTTGCATTAGGAAGAGCCATTCTCTTTCCTTTTTTGCCTCCTGCAAGTAGCACCGCAGCCATTGATGCTGCCTGCCCTATGCAAATAGTTACTACATCACAGGCTATATATTGCATAACATCATAAATAGCTAATCCAGCTGTTACCACACCTCCTGGACTGTTTATGTAAAAGTAAATATCCTTTTTAGGATCTTCTGCCTCAAGGTAAAAAAGTTGAGCTGTGATTATGTCTGCTACATCATCATTAATCTCGCCAGTAAGAAAAATCATCCTTTCAGAAAGAAGCCGAGAATAGATATCTACATGTCTTATTCCTGCAGGTGTCTGTTCTATTACATATGGAACTTTAAGAATACCCATTTATTTCCTCCCTATTTTTTATTCCATTAAAGATGAGAGCTTAAAGATACTTTTTTAAGCCATAGCAACCCTCATAGGGAAAATCTACTCTGGTATCTCAAGTAAAAAACCTTCACCTCTTAAAGTTCTTATATACTTATTCCCATAAGGATCTAAACGTTTTCTAAGTCTGTAGACAACCTGCCTTACTTCCTCGGGAGTTACTACATAACGGTCTGAAACCGCTCTTTTAGGCCATATGTAATTGATGATGGCTTCTACACTTACTACCTTGTTTCTATTTTCGTATAGTATTTCAAAAAGTTTTAACTCCCTTCCACTTAGCTCATATTCTTTGTTGTGAATTTTTACTTTCCTTTTTTCCTTTTCAAAGATAATATTATCTTTCGCAGTTTTATCTACGAAGTTTTCAATTTGAGTTTGGCTAAACTCAATATAATCAAATGTTTGCCCAGGCTCATAATTTAACCGACAAATTAAAACAGCTTCTCTTTTACTCAAAATAATAACATCTCCATCTTTAAGCTCATAAAATTTACCCTTTTCAATTTTATTATGATTAAGCCATGTTCCATGTTTACTTAAATCCCTTATGTAATATTTCCCATTAATGCACTGAATTTCTGCATGAATTCTTGAGATATAAAGACTATCAAAGCTTATATCTGCTTTGTGTTGTCCTTGAGATCTGCCAAGAATTATCTTTTCAAAATCTGGAAGAGGTAAACACTCATTTTTTTCGTAAGGTTCTCCTTCCAAAACTACCAAAAAATTATGTTTTTCCATGAATTTTCACATTTTAATTACTTATCCCAAGATTAAATTTTAAACTTTCACCTTCCATCTGAACTTCTATTGCATCTCCTTCTTTGAAATTACCTTCCAGTATCCTTTCTGAAAGAGGTTCTTCAACATATTGTTCAAAAGCTCTCTTTAAATTCCTCGCTCCATACTCTTCACTGTAACCTTTACTTACAATAAAATCTAATGCCTCCTCAGTCAAGCTAACTTTAATATTCTTAAACAAAAGTTTTTTGTTAAGCTCCGGAAGAAATTTTTCTCTTAAAATTTTTTTCATAGTCTCTTTACTTAAAGGATAAAAAATTATCTTTTTCTGAATTCTGTTTAAAAGCTCAGGTCTCAGAGCTTTTCTTACTGCTTCTTCAATAACTTTTTCATAAGAATCATAATCCTTTGTTTCTTCATCTTGAACTACTATCCCAATTTTTTTAACTTTTTGTAAGGTTGATACTCCAAGATTAGAAGTCATAATAACTATGGTTTCTGTAAATTTTACTTTTCTTCCATGAGAATCTGTTAGTCTACCTTCATCAAGAATCTGAAGCAAGAGGTCAAGAACTTCAGGATGGGCTTTTTCTATTTCATCAAAAAGAACTACTGAATATGGATTGGTTCTCACTTTCCCTGTAAGATATCCTTCTTCTTCATAACCTACATAACCAGGAGGAGCACCAATTAATTTTGCAACAGAATGCTTTTCCTGATATTCAGACATATCAATTACAATAAGTCTTTCTTCAGAGTGAAACAAAAATTCTGCCAATGCTTTTGCAAGCTCTGTTTTTCCTGTCCCCGTTGCTCCAAGAAAAAGAAAAGAACCAAGTGGCTTATTTGGATCTTTAAGTCCTGTCTTTGCTTTCCTTATTGTTTCTGCTACTGTCTTTATAGCATGCTCTTGTCCCATAACTCTTTGTCTAAAATATTCTTCCATTCTTAAAAGCCTTTCTTTCTCATCTTCCGTAAGTTCCTTTACAGGAATCCTACATCTTTCTGATAATACCTGTGCTATGTCCGTTACTGTCAATCCATTAGATTCTTCAAACTTTTTACCGGGTGTAAGAGTAAAAAGCGCTTTTCTTGCACATGCCTGGTCAATAAGATCAATTGCTTTGTCAGGAAGACGATGATCAGGTAAATACTTTACAGAGAGTTCAATTGCTATTTCAATTACTGAATCAGGAATAAATATTCCGTAGTGTGCTTCAAATCTCTTTCTTATCCCTTTGATAATCTCAACTGTTTCCTCAATCGTTGGTTCCTCTACCCATACTACTTGAAATCTTCTTTCAAGAGCAGCGTCTTTCTCTATATATCTTCTATATTCTTTAGTAGTGGTTGCTCCAATACATTTTATTTCACCTCTTGCTAAAGCAGGCTTGAGAATATTTGCTGCATCCAGCGGGGCTCCAGCTGCTTCCCCTGCTCCGACAATTGTATGTATTTCATCTATGAAAAGAATTATGTTTGGCTCAGAAGATGCCTCTTTAATTATATTTTCCAGTCTTTCTTCAAAATCACCTCTATACCTTGTTCCTGCAATAAGACTTCCCATATTGATTTCAACAATCCTTAAATTCCTTAAGTTTTCATGAGCATCAGGTTTTACTATATATTGTGCAAGTCCTTCTACTATACATGTCTTCCCAACCCCTGCCTCTCCTACAAGAATAGGATTATTCTTTCTTTTCTGAAGAAGTATTTGAGCACATTTTTTAATCTCAGCCTTTCTTCCTATGCATGGCTCAAGTTTTCCCTGTCTTGCAAGTTCTGTTAAGTCTCTTCCAAATTTATTAAGAAATGGGGTTGGTGTTCTTTTCTCCTTTTCTATAGGTTCAGTCTCTCTCTTTATGTCTTCCATGACAATTGTCTCATCATACGTCGGTTCCTTTGATAAAGAAGCTTTTATTATTTCTTTTAACCCAAGATTTGAAAAAAGCTCCAGAAGGATTGAAGAGGGATTTAACATTATAGCATGGAAAAAGTGTTTTAATTCTATTTTTGATTTCCCTTCTTCATCACTTATCCTTTCAGCAGTATTAAACATTTCCCTACATCTTTCACTTCTGTGACCTGTAAAATTGCTTTCTACAGGTTGTTTGTATTTTATAATTACTCTTAATCTTCTGCGAGCAGTTTTTGGATCAATGCCACAAGATCTGAGAAAATTAGAGAAATTTTGTATTTCCCTTTTAGCATCATTAAACTGGTTTTCAGATATCCCCTCTACTTCATCTAAGGTCAATACATCTTCTACTTTGCAAAGTCCTAAGAAAACATGTTCATTTTCAAGATAAGGACTCGGTATAAATTTTGCTTCTGTAGCAGCTATACTTATAGCTATTTGTGCTCCAGTTGAAAGAGGCTTCATATTTATTTAACCAAATCTTATCATTATCTTGGCTCTTCTTAATTCTTTGCTGTAATCTTTCTTTTCAAGAGGAATCTCTATTGTTTTCCTTTTATTAGTTTTTAAATCTAAAACCAGCATGAATCCCTCAAGAGTTTGTATCTTTTTAGATAAAGTATAAATAGCCACTTTTTGAATTTATCTTTTCTTGTCCAAATCATATCCACCTCCTAAATGAAATTTTTTATAATAAAATCAAATTAAAATTCAATATTAAAAATGTTATAAAAGTTATAAAATTGTTATAGCATTCAATCTCTCAACACTTCCCATACCTCTATTTCCCCCTCACCTTTCTGTAAGGATAATATACCTACAAAAAATATTTTGAATCTATGACAAATCTTTCTATAAGTCTCCCTTCCTATATAAATACTATTTGGTTTTGTTAAAGATTCTATTCTTTTTGCTGCTACTACTGCATAACCCATTGCAGTATATTCCAGTCTTTTACTTGACCCCATGTATCCTGCTATTACTTCACCTGATTCAATTCCTATACGTATGTTAAATTTTTTGTTGTTAGGCAAATCACTTATAAATTTAGAATGTTTATTTAAAATACTCAATCCACATCGAACAGCTCTAATGGCGTGCTCTTCATCCTTCTCAGGAACTCCAAAAATTGCCATTAATCCATCACCCATATATATATTACCCCATTTTCATCAAATATTTCATTGACTATTAAATCAAAAAAAATCACATAAAATTTTAGAAATCTCTATAAGAGGAAGTCCTTCTATCATCTTTGTGAATCCTACAATATCTAAAAAAAGAATAGTTGCCTCTGTTTTTTTGGGGTAACATCTCAAATTTCCATATTTTTTAATATCACGAAAAATTCGTTCTACTAAAGTCGGAAAAAAATCTCTCCAAAGAAATCCTCAGAATTGTCTCCTCTACAATTTTTTTATTTAGCTCTATTCTTTCAAATCCTAAAATCATTTGATTGACTATGATATTTAAAAGTAGAGACTAACCCTTAAAATTGTGTAAATATATCCTATCTTTTAAAAATTTTGCAATATCCCTTTTAAACATTTTCTGCTACCCCTATATTCTCTAAATAAACAACTTTGTCAACCTCCTCAAATCTCAATGCAAATATCTGCTTCAACCTGTAGCTTAAAGCGAGTAAAAACTCCTCATAGTCTTTATTAAAGCGCTTCCACCTGGCAGGCAAAAGGGCAGGTCTGAAGGTATTTGATATTCTTACCCTGGGGATCCTTAGATGAAGCTGACCGAAGTTGGCTGTGAGTGTTCTTTTATAAGTGCCATTTGCATACTCCTGAGGGTTCTTCTGGAGATAGAACTCCCTTTCCTTCTGCATGAGATAATTCAGGATACCTTCCAGAAGGATGGTAAGACTTGGGTATTGCCCTCGATGAAGGAAGTCCTCCATAGAGGAAATAAAGTGTTTAAACTCTGTTTCTGGATCAAGCTTTCTTCCTCTCCTTGCCATTACTTACCTCCTAAACTTTTTGGTTATAGTATAAATTTTTACACAATTTTCTGGTTAATCCCGAAATTCATACTCCTTAGCCGAGTAGCGAACCTAAAGAGGGATGCTATGAAGGCCCTTAGAGACCTTCTGAGGGTAAATAGAAGACTCTACAAGGCACATCTGTTGAAGGAGAAC
>JBDRZZ010000043.1 GCA_039804165.1 candidate division WOR-3 bacterium | reverse complement strand
TTTTGCCTCCATTTTATTAAAGGTTTAATAACTTAATTCTGAGGCGGTCTATTTGCATCATAATCCCAGTATTTGTTCTTTAAATGAATCACACAGGAATCACAGAAATTTTTACAGTCTATAACCTCATTATTTTCAATTTCTAGTTTATCCATCACACAACAACCTTTAAGCACATGTTTTTTCTTATTTACTTCTTTATACTTATCCGTAAGATGTGCATATTGATGCCCTAATTCGTGAATTGTAGCCATCTTGATAGCAGTCCAGGGATTTGTAATAGATAATTCTTTTAACTTTTTCATAAAAACAAGGGAAAATGAATAATAGGGCCCTTGCACAAAGTAAGTATACCCATAAAACTTCTCTCCTTTATCTCCTTCTGCCCACTTAGCCCCTTCTTCCGCCTCCATCCCTGCCTCTAAATACCAGGGCACAGAAGCAGACTGGGAATAACGTCTGTAATGTCCCTCATTAACTTATCCCACAATTTTGGATACTTCGCTGGAATTATACTATCTCCATAAGTTATCTTCGGGATAACATAACCTTTCTTAAAAGCATTCTCCAAGGAATCTCTCCCTTTAAGAAGACAATCATAATTGTTATTCTGATCCTTCATATACCTATATTCAATCCCCATTTCTTTGAAAGCCATCACAGATACGGTATCCGAACCAAGCATCTCCCCATTTTCGTCCCTCAAATTTAACATAAATTCAATACAACCGTGTCTTACCCCTTCTACCCAGAAATCTATTGAATCATTTACAAAACGAGACTTATTAAGTATCTCTTTTAATTCAATTTGCTCCTTACTATCATTGAATATTACTTCGTCCTTTTCGTCGAATATCCTTACTACTGCCGTATCTTTAAGAACTTCTTCTCCTATTCTATTTACTTTCTTCTCGACAAATTCAATTGTCCCATCTACAAATGTCTCTGGAAGTTCACATTTTAATCTCAGTTTTACCATATCTAAAGTATCCCCACCCTCATCTATTACCTCATTTTTCATATCTGCACCTTTTGGTAATCCGTCATCATCTTCATTTACCAATGTGATTGCTGAAGAATCTTGTATTCTCTCGTTCTTCTCTGAAACAGGGGGGCCGTTTCGTAGGTTAAATACAACAAGATCTACATAAACAATACCTATATCTACACTATCCTTAACT
Source organism: candidate division WOR-3 bacterium (assembly GCA_039804165.1). Taxonomy (NCBI): domain Bacteria; kingdom Pseudomonadati; phylum Caldifarciminota; species Caldifarciminota bacterium. The sequence goes on along the minus strand of JBDRZZ010000043.1, from coordinate 5,052 downwards.
TCTTTATCCTCTTTGTATTTAAGAGTCAACTCCACCTTAAATGGACCCTTTTCCACCTTCACAGTATCCCCCTTATTATCAATTCCCTTCCACCATAATAATTGGTTCCTCTGCTCTTCAACAGTTAAATCCCTTGGACCGTAGACTAAGTTTCCATCCTTATCTTTTATTTCCACCTTCATCCTTATTGGTTTAGGAGAAATGTCAGGGTTGGCGTAATCAGGAGGCTCCAATCTATACTTAATCCTTGCAGAATCAGGTTTATAAGGGTTAAAATACTTGGTAACATTCTCCTCATCTATCTCAAAACTAATCACCCATATAGGTATGGAATCTCTTTTCTCCCCTTCCAAGCCTGTCCCAGAAGCATAAAGATAATGCTTATTAGGAGAATAATCAAAGGCATTTAACTTATAATCTTCTATCCTCGTTTCTGTGGAAAGAACACCTCTACACTCATAGGTTATATCATATTGAACACGAACTGGTATCTCATCACTATTCATTTTAGTCTCACCCTTATAATATATCGAATTCTCCGAAGGGGCAAGGAGGAAAAAGGTTTCAGAATATCTAGACTTCAGGAGTCTCTTAGGAACAAAATTTTAATTAAGTTTTAAATACTCTAATCCAAACCTCCCTTATCCTACCCCAGATATTTAGTTTTTTTTAGTGTTGGGGGTGACTGCTGGTTCGAGGATTTTTCCTTCGGTTCCGGGTTTGATGTAGTATTTAATTAGATGAAAACCATCTCTTAAATTATAACCAATGTAAAAGCTTCCATCTGCCATAAATTTAGTTAGGGGGATAGATTCAACATCTGCTAAACCTTTCTCGAAAACGATCGAGGAACATGAAATCTTTGCTAATAAATTTCCATTTTGGTCATATTTGCGATACATTGGCTCTAAACTTAAGAAAAGATTACCTTTACCATCAACACCACTAAATCCTACTCCTCTTGAAGAAGGAGGCTCAAAATAGATTTTAATCTTTTTGATTTCTACTTCTTGTGAATTCATCTTTGAAACAATAACTGAGGTGTCTGGTGCTGAAGGGCCTTTACCATCTGGGAGCATATTATAAAGATAGCCTTCCTTATCTCTAGGATAAGCTCGTTCTTTTACCCACATAAAGTTGCCACTTCTATCAAACTTAGCAAAAACTTGACCTCCTTTTTCTAATAGCATACCCACAATTATATCCCCATAAATATCAGAACGCACTTGAAAACCTAAAGTCTTAATATCATCAGGTCCATACTGTCCAAATTTATTTATTATTCCTAATAACTTACCATCAGGAGAAAATTTCATTACACCTCTATTTTTTAAACTTACATCAGTAATCGCATAGATATTTCCAGAACCATCAACCGCAATAAGACCTATTTTCTCGTAATAATATTTATTTCCCTGAGACACTACAAATTTCTTTTGGTTAGGATCCCATTCTCTCAATTCCCGGGCTTTTAAAGTAAGAGTTTCCCCTGCAGAAGTCTTTATTTTTATTTCATCGGTTTCTTCCTTCCATAACCCAATTGAACGCAAATATTTCCCAGCCAAAGAATAAACCAATATCTTACTTTTTACTCCATCGGCAACATAAATTTTATCATTCTGAATATCCCAGGCTGTTGCTGCCCGACCAAGCTCAATATGTCCTGTATCACCATTCTCTTTTATCTCATAATAAGGAGGTTTATATCCTAAAAGACTATCTGCATCTCCATAAGGAATAAATAATTCAACTTTATCTACATATTCCTCTGCACTAACAAAGCAAGTGATTATCATTAACATTAAAATTAAAAACTTTTTCATATATCCTCCAATAAACTATTCATTTTACCTATTTGGTTGTCTGAATTCTGTTCTATAAATACGACCAGTTTGATTAAATTGAGTGTGTACAATTGGATATCTGGGTCTATAATCAAGGAGATTATAGAACACTTCTGTGGTCCAACCAGGGTCAGGACAAGCATGAATGAAATTATAAGCATGCCCTAACGTTTGTTCAAACTGTGCATACAGAGGATCATGCCAATCAATCCACCTATAATCCCTTATCATTATAATATGGTCCCATCTACCAGGATCCTCATTAAGCCTGATAATCTTCCCCTGATTAATATCGTAATAACCATCTTCGTCATCATCTTCCGCAAGGTCGTTTGTATATCCAGATTCACCAGGTTGTCTACCCCTTGAATCTTCATCTATTAATCCATCTCCATCATCATCTACTCCCCTCACTCCAGGAAATCCGTCATTATTTGAATCCCCAATAGGGTCTTCTTCCAATCGCCCCATCACCATCTTTATCTATCTTTGGATCAATCCCTGCCCAATCATTCCTCCGGGCATTTACATTGTTTTCAGGGTCCACACCCCCATTGGAGGATGAATAACTCGTTAAAGTAACATATCCATGAGCATCCTGACGATAATTCCTCCATCCATTTAACCATTCAGCAGCATGTATCAACCCTGAACAATCATTGTAATGATAATCTGTTGGGTATAAACGATTTGGAAGTGGATTCGGATTATCAATATATTCAGCATAAGGCACTCCTATAAAAGATTGTGCCCACGCATAAGCGTCATTCTCTACCCCTTTTAAATGAACCATATAACAATCTCTGATACATTCTATACTATCACAGCTAACCTGGTTATAATTCGTAGGTCTACTTTTTACTTCTCCGGGATGCGACTCCATATTCTGGATAGTCTGACCTTCCGCTAAATTAGTAACTCTGATATTATAACGATATGTTCCTGGATTACTGTATGTGTTCGCACTTACTAAACCCTGAGGAACTACTTCCGGTGTAGGTCCAGATTCCTGCGTCCATATACAGTTAAGTTCTCCTAAATTTTCTTGATCCCATATTTCTGGATCAATTTCATATTCATTATACAGCTCAATCCAGTAACTTCTCCTATTTTGGTAATCATAAACCTGAGTCCCATTGTTGGCATGATATGAATTATCATTCCTACATCTCCAAATCCTGATTGGCTCTCCATCCCCAGTATAATATAAAATATCTTCTTGCTCCACTCCACTATTGTCTATCTTCCCTTTTACTACACATCTGTGTGTCAATGTAAGAGGATTATCCTCATCACAAGAAGCAGTAGGAGAAAAAGGAGTATGGGTCCCAAAAACCTTCATAATTTGAGGAACTACATTCACATCCATTAAATGTTCACAAAATGTATATTCTTTACCTTCTCCCTCAAATTTTAATTCACAATAAACACTGAAAGGATTCTCCCTTGGGTCAGCATAATGGCCAGATTCATTTTTTCCAAAAGAAGCATCACATTTACCATCCCACTTAAAAGAACCACTATTAGAAGTTAACTCTTCTGTATATATTGGATTATCAAATAATCCGTCTTTACCATATATCAAAAACTTCTTACTATCAAATGTAAACCAACTGGGTTTTATTTCATAATCGAAACTCAATTTATCATTTTCTCCACCTCTCACAGCCACAATCTTCTTATAAGATGGCTTAATATTATTAACCTTTACAGCAATTAAACTCGAAAGAAATTCCGCAGTTACTTCACCTCCTTTGGTCTTCGCAGAAGCAGCTGCCAGGGAACTTGTTGTGGTCTGTATTTCTTCTTTATATTTCAATTTTATCTCTCCTTTGAAAGGACCTCTCTCAGGGTCCAATGTATCCCCCTTATTATCAATTCCATTCCACCATAATAATTGGTTCCTCTGTTCTTCAACAGTTAAATCCCTTGGGCCGTAGACTGTAACCCCATCCTTATCCTTGATTTCCACCTTCATCCTTATTGGTTTAGGAGAAATATCAGGGTTTGCGTATTCAGGAGGCTCCAATCTATACTTAATTCTTGCCGAATCGGGTTTAGTAAAGTTCATTGAGTTTATCGGGTCTGTTGAGTTTTTTGAGTTCATCTGAAAAATATTTGTTCAATTCTAAACTAAGATTTAAAAACCCTAACAAAGAATTCCCTTATCCTCCCCCAGATGTTTAGTTTTTTTTAGTGTCGACTGGCTCCAATTTTATGTCACTTCTTATTATACAAAGGTCTCTGTAACCAAGACTATCTGGCTCTCCTCGATACTCTAATTTCCACAACTCAAGTGTCTGATTTTTCTTATTGAACCGTAACTCTCCTTTTAACTCTCCTATGTCTAAACCCTCAGGTAAATAATATTCCTTATTATCTAATTTAACTTTATATTTATTACCTTCTTTCTTAAAAGTATAATACTCACCAAAAATCCTAATAGGTTTTTCGCTCCAGATTATCTTCTCCCTTCCATCAGGCATCCTTATCCTTTCTTCAACTATTCCCTCAGGCTCTTTAACTTCTCCAAGATAATTCCCATTGTAATCGTAGTGCAAAAATATTTCTTTGCCATACTTAAGGAAAACACCTTCTTTATTGGTGTATATACGAGCTCCGGGTCTTGGAATAGTCTTTATTGCTACATTCTCCTTTTTCAAAAAAGCTTTTTGGTCCTCCTCGGTCGCCCAGATTTCTTTTAAATTTCCAAGTGAGTCATATTTTAGAAGACAATAATATAGATCAGAAGAAGCACTATATCTGAATAAAATAAAAAAATCCTTTTTATGGCTTACACAAAGATCAAGGATGAAAACATATCCAGCACACCCCAATTTTAATATATCTCTCAAGGAAGCCTTTAATTTATCAGGTATATCTTCTTGCTTCTCTCCTTCTAGATGACGGAACGGTGGATGTAATCCCAAATAATCAATAACATCAACATTTAAAACACCTTCTCTTTTTTTATTTCCTTTTTCATCAATGATATAAAACTTTATGGTGTCTTCCTCACTATCTGGGAGAAAATACACTTCTCCCCAGGGTGTTACCCTTAAAGTATTCTCCCATCTTGGTGAAACTACACTAGGAATTCTATAAATTCTATTATAAAAAAACCTCCAATCAAACATTCTATACTTCCAAACTACTTCCTCGTTAATATCTGTGGCACTTAAAAGCATAAGTAAATATAATATTAACA
>JBDRZZ010000042.1 GCA_039804165.1 candidate division WOR-3 bacterium | reverse complement strand
ATAATAAAACATATATCTTCCTTTCATTGTTTGTCTTTAAAAGGAGGAGATTTATTTTAACAATCATTGCAACTCCTTAATTCTTCTAACCAACAATTTTTAGGTTTATATTTAAATCTACCCTCTTTATCCCCAGAACCTCCACAAAGTGTCCACCTGCTTTGGATTTAACAAGGACAAGAAAATACCCCTTGACTAAAATTCTTTTTTTTGTATATTTTTATATAAATAAAAAGGCGGATGGTGCCTAAACAAACCTTAAAGGAGGTATGTTTATGCGGAAGATTTTAGTAATGTTAATGCTGATTTTTGCAGTTGGTCTTTTTGCGCAAATTCCTGCTGGGACAAAGTCAATTACAGTTGTTAGCGGAGCGGTTGGAGATTTCTTGGATGATGATGATAATCTTCTAGATGATGAGATTGTTTATGAAGCTGGAGTAGAAGCTGGTTATTTTGTAATTAATGGTCTTGAGATAGATCTTCTTCTTGGAATAGTAGGTTCAACCGCGGAAGGAGCAGAAGTAAATTTTACAGTTGGTCCAAAGGTTCTCTATCACTTCCCAATAACTCAGATGCTTGGTGTTTATGGTGGCGCAGGATATGAATATAATAGTGTAGGCGATGGAATTTCAAGCATTCCTGCAGAGGTAGGTGGAGAGCTATTCTTAACCCAGAATAACGCAATAAGAGTGGGCCTTGGGTTCACCTATTACATCACAGAAGGCCTGGGAATGGAACTTGGAGTTAAACTCGGAGCAGTTCACTATATACCGTAAGGAAGGACAGAATTAATTAAATTTTTATGGCACCATCTGTCCTTTTTATAAAAAAGCGGAAAGAAAAGTTCCGTTTTTTATTTTTAATATTAATAAAACGCAAAATTTGGAGAATAAGGAAAGAGAATTTCATAATTTTACCACTTTAATGATATTACCGATTTAACTGAGAAAAACCTTGACTTTTTTATATTATAGAATATTTTAGAAATATCTTAAAAAGGAGGTTATATGAAGAAGTTAATTTTGTGGGTGATCTTATTGTTTGGAAGTGTTTCACTATTAGCAGGTCCATTAGGTCTTGGAATTGGAATCCATGGAGGAGTAGAATTAATGGTCCCTGAGGGAGAAGATTCTGAAACCGAAACATATCCTGCTATTGGTGGCTTAATTGAGTTTTCCCTTCCTGGTATTCCAATTGGACTGCGTGGAGATTTTGAATATTCATGGAAGAGCTTCGAGGGAGATGTCAAGAATACTACGATGTTGATTTTGCTTAGTGGGCAGTATAATTTAGTTCTTCCTGGAGCGCCTATGAGTTTTTATGCTGGAATCGGTGGAGAAATGGCAATATCAGGTGCTGACCTCCCGGATCCACTACCGGATCCAGAGAACGAAACCGATTTTGGTTTCCTTGCCTACGCTGGAGCGAATTACAGTGTGGGTATTGTTAAAATTTTCGCCGAGGTGGGCTACGGAATGATCTTCTCAGATCCATCTCTTACTCACATTCCTCTTAGAGGAGGAATAAAACTTAGTCTGTAAAAAAGAAATTTTAAAACGAAAAGGCGTATCTTTAAAGATACGCCTTTTCGTTTATAGGTTTATCTTACCTCAGATTTAATAATCCCAGTTTTTTCTTCCTCCTTATTCAACATTTTCATTCCTTCTAAGTATCTTTTTATTACTTTGGTAGTAATGGGAGCTGCATGAGCACTCCCATGCCCCGCATTTTCTACAACTGTAAAAACCACGATCTCTGGATCTTCAAAAGGAGCAAACCCAACGAAAAGAGAATGGTCTTCTCCATGAGGATTTTGAGCAGTTCCGGTTTTTCCCGCAACCATTATATTTTCTAATCTCGAACGATAAGCAGTTCCCTTTTGTGTATTTACAACATTTTTCATCGCCTCTTTTACAAATTCTAAGTTTTCTTTGGAAACTGGCAGTTCTATTTTTTTTGGCTTAGATCTTGCAACTGTGTTGCCTTCTCTATCCTTAACTTCTTTTAAAATATGAGGATTGTAAGTCCATCCTCCGTTTGCAACTGCAGAGAAAAAAGTAACTCCTTGTATTGGAGTTATTAGAACTTCTCCTTGACCAATTGCGAGGTTGGCAAGAACCCCTTTGCTCCAACCTCTTCCTCCATATTTTTTGTTATACCATTCTCTTGTTGGGAAAAATCCTATTCTCTCTCCAGGTAAATCAATCCCTGTCTTCTGGTTAAATCCAAGCTTCTTTGTATAATCTGCTATCAATTCAAGACTCATAAGCATTCCCACCTGGTAGAAATATATATCACAGGACTGAATTATTGCATCTATGAGTCTTAAAGTTCCATGAGGTTTCCAACAACCAAAATAGCGATTACCAATTCTCAGGATACTATCACAAGGGTGAAAAGTGCTTTCTTTATTGATTAGCTTATTCTCTAAGGCTATTAATGTTGTCCAAATTTTCGCTATAGACCCTGGAGGATATGCTCCTGCAATAACCCTATCCCAAAGAGGTGATTTTTCATCTTCTCTAAGACTATCCCATTCTACCTTAGAAATGCCTTCTGCAAATCTATTTGATTTATATCCTGGTTTTGAATAATATAAAATAATCTCTCCATTTTTTGGATTCATTGCAACACAAGCCCCGCTTTGATACTCTGAAAAAAGAGAATCTACATAAATAGTGAGAGCCTTTGAAACTGTAAGGTAAACATCATATCCTTTCTCAGAAGTCTTTCCATATGATTCATCGAAGCTTTTTACAACTACTCCTCTTGCGTCAACCTCGTAAATGAAAGCTCCTCTTTCCCCTCTCAGAAAATCTTCATACTGTAACTCAACCCCCTTTTTCCCAATAACATCTCCCCTCATATAATCTTTCCCTAAGAGTTTTAACTCCTCTTCAGTTATCTCTCCAGCATAACCTATTAGATGGGAAAAAACTCTATCATTTTCGTAAAAACGCACAGGCTCTGTAATTAACCTTACTGAAGGGAATTCTTCTTGTTTTTCTATTATTTTTGATGCAATTTCAAAAGAAACCCTTTTAATCTTACAACTGCTAAAATTCGGGTTTATCCTTCTTGCTATTTCTTCCTTATCCATTTTAAAAATATCGCATAATTTTTCTATTTCTAAAGAATGAATTTGACGAGGATATATTGTGAGGGAAAAAGAGGGTCTGGAATCAGCAAGAATATCCCCTTCTCTTGAAAGAATCCTTCCCCTTGGTGGCAATAATATTTCCCTTCTTATTCTGTTTCTCTCGGAAAGAGTTCTATAGTAATCTTTTTGGATTATTTGAAGCTGTAATAATCTTAGGATCAAAACAAAAGCTAAAGAGATAATTAATATTTTTGGTGTTTTCATTTTCTTTTATTTATAAAAAAGAGAATTACAAAACCAATAAAGATGTTAAAAATGACCTCAGGGATTAAATCTGTAAAAATCTTATAAAATATTATTTTTGCATTCCTTGCCTCTATTAAACTCTGGACAAGTCCAAAAAAGAAAATAAAGGAACCAAGTAAAACAAGAGAGTTAAATTTAAACTTAAAAATTTTTTTCTCAATTTCACTTAATACAAAAACCATTGAAGTAAAAAGAAAGGGGTAAGTCCCAGTTAGAACAGAAAGATTAATTTCGTATAAAAAACCAAGAAAAAAAGCAACAAAAAGCGCCCAAATGGGTCTCCAGTACAATGTTAAAAAGTAAAGAAGAATAACTATGGGTTTCGCTGAAATCCCATCTCTCGGAGAAATAAGAGAAGGATTTAAAGAAAGATAAAGAGCAAAGAACGAAAGTAATATAAATACCAAAAATTTCATTTTTTTAAAATGAACACAAATTCTAAATTCTCAAGATCTTCAAAAGGTTCTACTTCTACTAAAAGCGAATAATCGTTTCCTGTTTTACTTATATAAGAGACAACTCCAATGGGTAATCCCTTAGGGAAAACAGAACCTTCCCCTGATGTAACAAGAGTGTCCCCTTTCTTAACGTCTGCAAATTTAGGGATTCCCTCTACAAAGAACTTTCTATTCCATTTGAGTATTCCTCTAATCTCTTTCCTCGTTGTTTTTACCGAAACCGCAGAATTGTAGCTTTTTAGTGTTTGAATAATAGAAGAATTCTCTCCGACTTTCAGAACTTTACCAATAACACCTTTAAGCCCTATTACAGGAGCGCCTACTTCAATTCCTGAGAGAGAACCCTTTTCAATACTAAAAGAGAGATTTATTTCCCAAGGGCTTTTATTTTCAATTTCAGCCGGGATTACCTTTTTAGGATAGGTATTTTTAAATTCTAAGATTTCTTTTAATTTTTCGTTCTCTTTTTTTAACTCTCTATAAAGTTGACTTTCATAGGAAAGAGTCCCTACCTTAAATAAAAGTTGTGAATCTTTAAAATTCTTCTTTTTTGGAAAATCAAAAAAAAGAACTTTAAAATTGCGAGAAAAAATTAAATATATGTTATTCCCCAATTTAAAATTTGTAGCACGATCAATAACTAAAGAAATAATGGAAAGAAATACAAGAAGAAGATAAACCCGAAGGATCTTTTTTTTCATTATGCAGGCTCCATCAGAAGGTTTTTGTATTCTTTAATATTATCCAAAGCTTTCCCAGCTCCTTTTACTACAGACTTAAGAGGGTCCTCTGCAATTGTCACTTTAAGATCCGTCTCTTCCTTGAACATCTTGTCTATATTTCTCAAAAGAGCTCCTCCTCCTGTTAAAAATATACCCTTTTCAACTATATCAGAGGCAAGCTCAGGGGGAGTCTCGGACAAGGCTTTTTTAACTGCATTTTTAATAAGACCCAAGGTATCTTTCATAGCTTCGTAAACTTCATTTGTTTTTATCTTTACTGATTTTGGTAATCCATCTACAAGGTCCAAACCACTTATCTCCATTTCCATCTCTTCTTTTTCTTCAACTGGAATAGCAGAACCAATTCTTTTCTTTATTTCTTCAGCAAGAGCCATTCCTATTGCCATATTATATTCATTGTATAGATAAGTCTGAATTGCCTCATTTAATTCATCTCCTGCAATTTTTATAGAAACCTTATTCACTATCCCAGAAAGAGCAATTACTGCCACCTCAGTTGTCCCACCACCAATATCAACAATCATATGTCCTGTTGGCTCTTCTACAGGAAGATTCATCCCCAAAGCCCCAGCTATTGGTTCTGCGATTAGTAAAACTTCTCTTGCTCCCGCCTCTTCTAAGGCATTTACAACAGCCTTCTTCTCCACGGGGGTAATCCCGGAAGGAACAGCAACTAAAACTTTTGGACGGATAAATATTTTTTTCTTTTGAACTTTTTCTATGAAAAACCGGAGCATACTCTCAACCATTTTAAAGTCAGCTATCACCCCATCTTCAAGAGGTCTTGAGATTATAATATCTTCCGGGGTTCTCCCAATCATTTTGAGCACTTCTTTCCCTGCAGTAATTAAGGCGCCAGTTTTTTTGTTATATGCAACCATCGAGTTTTCATCAAGGACAATCCCATCACTTTTTGTATAAATCAGAGTGTTTGATGTCCCAAGGTCAATAGCCATATTTGAACTCTCAAGATTCAACCATTTAAACAAGAATTTTAATTTCATTTATCCTCCCTTTTTGGATATGCTAATATAAAGGAAAAGTTATGTCAAGAGGTAATCTATGTCAATATGTGAACTTAAAAGAGCTGATTTATAGCCTAAGGAGGTTTTGAGATTATGAACGATGGATTTTATAAAGTTTTAGAAAAATAAAAACTAAGTAAACAATCTTTAAAAGAAAATAAAAAATCACCTGAAGCAACCCAAGTAAAATTGGAACTTCAGGTGATTTTTTACAAAGAACTCTTACTTTGTAGGAGCAGCTTCTTCAGCTGGAGCAGCCTCTTCAGCTGGAGCAGCCTCTTCTTGAGCTGTTGTATCAACCTGTTCTTGTGGAGCAGCTTCTGGAGCAGTCTGTTCTACTGGAGTTTGTTCTTCTACTTTTGCAGCAGAAGATTTCTTGCAATAAAAGCCCCCCACTAATAAAATTAAACATAATATGAAAGCAAGTCTCCTCATTGCTTTATCCTCCTTTCTGCTATTTAAAAAGTAAATATATATTTTTTTCTTCTTTTGTCAAGGCTTATGATTTTCTGACAACCCCCCATTTTTTTCATAAAGACACCTCCATTTCGGGAAAGAGGCTTATAAATTTCGTCTTCTCGTTGGATTCCAACCGTACTCCTCGTCTGAACTGGATTTGAGTGAACCAATAGTTCA
>JBDRZZ010000041.1 GCA_039804165.1 candidate division WOR-3 bacterium | reverse complement strand
ATATAGAAGTCTTTGAAGGGAAAGAGCATTTCTTTCATAAAGTCAATAATTATCTATTTTTCTTTAATACGATGAGAAAGAACTCAAACAAGAATGATAAACACTTTAGAGACACTTATTGAGAGAAATAAATCTCCTGAACTTCTCCACTTGTTTGTGCCGGATCTTGATAAACTCCTGGAGAAGAAAATGGATGTGACTCTTAATCTGGAATTAGACCTTGTGAATGTTAAAATATCTCAAAGTGTCCACCACCTGCCTTGGATTTAACATAACAAAATTAGAAAGGGCTTGACAAAATAATGAATTGTATTAACTTTTTTCAAAAGGAGGAAATATGGGAAAATTAAAAGTAGTGTTGAGTTTGATTTTGGTTTTTTTATCTATCTCTCTTTTCGCAAAAGGAATAGGATTGCTTCCTTTTAAGCTCGTAGGAGTAGAAACTGATGTAGGAGAGGCAATTTATCAACTTATAAGAACAGAGTTTAGCTCTTATGGAGATAGGTTAGTCTTACCGGAAGAGATTGAGAGGAGTTTGGGAGAAAAAGTTGAATGTCAAGATAAAGGATGTGCAGCTCAAATTGGAAGACAACTTGGTTTAGAAGAAGTAGTTTTTGGTTCTATTACTAAATTAGGTGAAAAACATATCATTTCAGCAGTAGCTATTAAATCCCAAACAGGTGAGATATTTTTTTCAGATAAAGCGACAGCAACGACCCCAGAAGATTTAGACGTTTGTGTATCTCGCCTTGTGAAAGGTATTAAAGAAGGTAAAAAGGTGGGAGAGACTGTCGAAATAGAAAAAATAACTGAAGAGGAAGTTTGGAAAGCCGAAAAGAGAAAGAAAAGTTTTTATGCTGGTGGAATAGTTTTAAACGTGTCAAAACTTTTTGCAGGGTATGGAGATGTTCAAGGGAAAACTCTTTATGGTTATGGATTTGTAGGCTGGTATGAGACTCCAAATTTAGTTGGAGAGTTGAATGCTAGAGTTTTAGTATTACCTCTGGAGGAGGAGGATACTTTATATTTAGGGAACAGGAACATGACCGAAAGTAAAATTGGTGTTTCTATTCTTTATTTCTTTAGTAGGAAAGATTTTTCTCCTTATTTAGGAGGGGGTTTAGCTTTAACCGCCATTCAAAGGGGCTATTACGAATCTGGAATAGGAATGGCTCTTGAGGTTGCAGGAGGCTTAGCCCTTTTTAGAACCTATGATTTTAGGTTTCTCCTTGAGGGTCGCATCTCCACAAACTTTCAAGAATTATTTGGGGATAAAGGACCTCATGTGAATGGAATATTAAGCCTTGGCATCCTTTATACGCCAAAAGAACGCGAGGGATGCTGTGGTTTCAGGCTTTAAGTTGAGCTTGAGCATTTAATTCTTGAGTGTAGGATAAGAAGATAAAATATAATAAAATCTTAAATTCGTAAAAGAAGAGATTTTTCCTTTGTGGTCATAGAAGGATTTGGTGTCCATTGACAATCCCAAAAAGTAGGGTATATTCAAAATGGTGTAAAAATTGAAATCGTTAGAAATTTTCACAGAAAAAAATAAGAAAAGTCAAAAACTTAAGGAAGTTTTAAGAAAATATAAATCTGTTCTTGTGGCTTTTTCTGGGGGGGCTGATAGTGGTTTTCTTTTGAAGGCGGCTATGGATTTTTTAGGCAAAGAAAAAGTTTTAGCCGTAACCGTGAAATCTGAATTGATCCCTGGGAGGAAAATCTTAGAAGCAAAAGGAATGGCAGAGAGAATCGGGTGTAAATGGGAAGTGCTTGATTTTTCGCTTCTTTCTGAAGATAATTTGAAAAGGAATCCAATTAATAGATGTTATCTCTGTAAGAAAATAATATTTAAAAATTTAAAAAAAATAGCGAAAAAAAGGGGATTAAAAGAGGTTATAGAAGGCACAAATGTAGAGGATATAAAGGGTTATCGACCTGGGTTAAAAGCCATAAAAGAGCTTAACGTTAAAAGTCCGTTACTGGAAGTTGGATTTACAAAGGAAGAAATAAGGTTATTGAGCAGGAAATTGGGATTATCATCTTGGAATAGACCCTCTTTTAGTTGTCTTGCAACTCGTTTCCCTTATGGAGAAAGACTCACAAAAAAGAAATTAAAAAAAGTTGAAGAAGCAGAAAACTTATTAATAGCGAAAGGCTTCAATCAGGTTCGTGTTCGAGATTACGGGAAAATAGCAAGAATAGAAGTTTTAGAAAAAGATTTTGATAAGATTTTTTCTCAAAGAGAAAGTATAATCTCAAGTTTTAAGAGGATTGGCTATCAGTATGTAACTCTTGATCTTGAAGGTTATAGAAGCGGGAGTATGGATATTGAGTTTAAGTAAAAGCGAAATAAAGAAACTGCTTGAGGAAGTTAGAAAAGGGAAGAAAAGTGTAGAAGAGGCCTTAGAAGTTTTAGAAAGTCTTCCTTTCTTGGAACTTGGTTTTGCGAAAATTGATACACATAGAGAACTTAGAATGGGGGCTCCTGAAGCTATTTATTGTTTAAACAAAACTGAGGAACAAATAATAGAGATAATTGGGAAGTTAAAAAATCATACTAATGTCCTTGCCACAAAAGTTCCTAAGGAAACATTAAAGAAAATAAAAGAGATTTATCCTGAAGCGAAAATATATTCTGAAGCCTCTATTGCTTTCATTGGAGAATATCCAAAAAAGACAATTGGTGAAGTTTTGATTGTCACTGCTGGGACTTCAGATATTCCGGTGGCAAAAGAAAGTGAAATAACAGTAAGGTCAATGGGGGTAGGAGTGGAAACAATATTTGATGTTGGGATTGCTGGAATTCATCGGATTTTATGGATAAAAGAAAAATTAAAAAAAGCTGATGTTGTAATCGCAATTGCTGGAATGGAAGGCGCTCTTCCTTCTGTAATTGCAGGACTTACTAATACTCCAATAATTGCTGTTCCAACTTCTTGTGGTTATGGGGCAAGTTTTAAAGGGCTTGCTCCTCTTCTTACAATGCTCAATTCTTGTGCTCCAGGTGTTAGTGTTGTTAATATAGATGGTGGGTATAACGCAGGATTTTTTGCTGCGGCTATTATAAAGAAAATGAAAGAGAAAAAATAAAAATGGAAGAGAAGATTTTGTATATAGATTGTTTTTCGGGCATAAGTGGAGATATGTTTATAGGAGCTCTTCTTGACTTGGGACTGGATAGGAAGAGATTTGAAGGAATGTTAAAGAAAATCTTACCTCGGGGCACAAATATAGAAATATGGGAAGAAAGAAGGGGAAATTTTGTGGGGAAAAGGTTTGAAGTAAAAGAGCAAAAGGAAGAGAAAGAAAGAAAACTTAAGGATATAAAAAAGATTTTGAGGGAATCCAATCTTGATAGAGATATTTTAATAAAAGCCGAAAAAATGTTTGAAGAGCTTGCAGAAGTTGAAGCAAAAATCCATGGGGTTTCAAAAGAGCAAATTCATTTCCATGAACTTGGAGCAATTGATTCAATTGCTGATATAGTAGGCTCAATAATTGGTTTAAAACTCTTAGGAGTAAAGAAAGTTTATTTTTCTAAAATAAATGTTGGAATGGGTTCTGTGGTAATAAAGCATGGAAGAGTACCTCTTCCAGTTCCAGCTACCTTAGAATTACTTAGGCGTGCTAAGGCACCAATTTATTCAACTGGAATTAATAGCGAGCTCGTAACACCTACAGGGGCTTTAATAATAAGGCACTTTGTAGATTCTTATGGTATGCCTTTAATGAGAGTTAATAATATTGGAATTGGTTTTGGATCAAGAATTCTTGAGGGGAATTCTAATTTTTTAAGAGCAATATTAGGTGTTCTTGAAGAAAAAGGTTTAGAAGAGGTATTAATTGAGACAAATATTGATGATATGAATCCTGAATTCTTTCCCCTTGTTGAGGAAAAGCTTTTTAAAGAAGGAGCTCTTGAGGTTTACAGAACCCCAATTCAAATGAAAAAGGGTAGACCAGGCTTTATGTTGTCTATTTTATGCAGAAAAGAAGATATTCATTTTTTAACAGAAATTCTTTTTAGAGAGACAACCACAATTGGGGTTAGAATAAAAGATATAGAAAGGATAAAGTTAAATAGGGAAGTGAGAAAGATAAAAACTCCTTTAGGAAAAGCAGAAGTGAAGCTCTCTTATTTAAGAGGAAAACTCATAAATGTTTCTCCTGAATACGAATCTTGTAAAAAAATTGCAGAAAAAAGGAAGATTCCTTTAAAAGAAGTTTACGAAATGGTGAAAACTATAGCAAAGAGTTCCCTAAAAAATAACGATTAATTTTTTTCTCTTAACATTGGAACAAATCTCACTGGAATTATACTCTTAGTAGATACTCCTTTTGAATCTTTTGTTATAAGAACTAACTCTTGATAATAAGAACCAAGAGGAATTACCATTCTTCCACCAATAGAGAGTTGATCTAAAAGCGGTGGTGGTATTTCTTCTGGAGCACATGTTACAATGATTCTGTCAAAAGGAGCATGCTCTTTCCAGCCTTTATAACCATCTCCTATTTTTACAAACACATTTTTGTATCCTAAGCTATCTAACCTTTTTTTGGCAGATTGAGCAAGTTCAGGGATTATCTCAATCGTAAAAACTGAATCTGTAAGAAGGGAAAGAATTGCAGCTTGATAACCAGAACCTGTCCCTACTTCAAGAACTTTGTGCTTCTTTTCTACTTTCAGAAGTTCTGTCATCAGTGCTACAATGTATGGTTGTGAAATTGTTTGATCATATCCTATAGGTAAAGGATAATCTTCGTAAGCCAAAGACCGCAAATTCTTAGGGACAAAAAGATGTCTCTTTACAGTAAGCATAGCATTTATCACTAGGGTATCCTTTACTCCTCTTCTTATTATTTGTTCCTCTATCATCTTCTTACGAGCACTATAATAATCATCCTTTATTTCTTTCGTGGCGCTAAAAAATAGAAGATAGAAAAGAATTATCATATAATTAGCTATATTCTGAGAGTTTTTTTATTCTCCTTAACATATTTGGATGAGTGCTTAAAGCCTCAAGTAATTTATCAGAGAAACTAAGCTTCACCTTTTTTGAATAGATGTATCTAAGTTCATCAGGATCGATCGTTCCACTTTTGTCTAAATCTATTTGGGCAAGTTCTCTTATTTCATCTATTGCTCTTGAAGGGTCATTAAGAAAGAAGGCTTTCAATCCTTCAGCATCTTTTATTGTTTCTCTATCAGCTTTTGCGGAGCTATAAACGAGTTTGTAAAGAGCCGAAGCGAGGGCTGAGGGTCTATTTCCTAAGTCTACAGAACCTTTATCAGCGAAGTATTCTCTTATTCTTGAGGCATAAAGAACGAGTAAATTTGTAATGAAGTAAAAAATTAAGGCTAAAAGCCCAATGATGGCTGTATAACTACCTTTATCTTTTCTTCTTTCCATACCACCAAAGAAGAGGAGATGCCATGCAATTCTATACATTAAGAGGGGAATTACAGAGAGCAGCGTAATGACCAAGACATCTCTATTTACAATGTGCGAGATCTCATGCCCAAGAACTGCCTTAAGTTCATTTTTATCAAGAACTTTTAAAATACCTTCGGTAACACATACCCTCCCGTCGCTTCTTGTCCTTCCAAAGGCAAAGGCATTGGGAATAGAAATAGGTGAAATTCCAATCTTTGGCTTTGGTATTTTAGCTTCTTTAGCAAGTTCTTCGATAATTTGGTGGAGTTCTGGGTGGTCGTCCTTCTCTATATATCTAACACCCATAGACAATTCCACAATTTTAGGCCCTACTATGTATTGAATTAACATAAAAAGTAAAGCAAGGAAAAGATAGAAATAAAAGTTTGTTATTCCCATAATTGTTCCAATCATAGTTGCAACAGCATAAACGATGCCAAACAAGACAATAATTAATATAAACATTCTCATCTTTAGTCTAAACATTCTTCTTCCTCCTTATTTTTATTAAAAAATAATCTTTACCAGATAGAAATCAAGAGCTTTTTATGAAAATTTTTTAAAAGAGGGCTGTTGTTTTTATACAATATGTCAATGTTGTTTTTCGGAATAAATCTCACATTTTTTCATAAATAAATGTCCTATTTTCATTTGGATACCCTATTCTTCAAAATATCCTCTATTACTTTATCTCTCTTCACAAGAGAGTTCTCCTCGGATATCTCCGTCCGATAGATAACCTTACCTTCAATTAAAACCCATATTGTGCCAAGAGAGGAGAATCGGACTTCTACTTCATTTTATCTTAGCAGGCCGCATCTCATTTATAAGCCTATCTACCCTTCGCCTGGGGTGAATTTGCCGGTATTAAATTAAAACAATACCAAAATCCTTTAATATCTTATCTATATGATTCTCTTATTACCCAGAACTCACTCCATAATGTCCTCCATATCTCTTGTAGTTTTAAAATTGGAAGCCTTACCAATAGACAAGGGCAAAAAAGCCCTTTATTTTCAATAACGTTCCTTATTCCTTCCATATTGTTAAAAGCTGTATCTTTAGAAAAAACTTTGTAAACAATAATTCATTTGTGGCATTATCTCTTTATTAAAACATTCCTGAGTAAACCTCTTTGGAAGTGTTCCTTCCTATCTTGCTCTTTATGGTTGGGAGATAACAGGTGGAAATAATGATGGATACCCACAAAAAGGGGAGACATTTATCCTTAAACCCATTATAAAAAATCTCGGTGTAAATGATACCTTGAAAGGTGTATGGTGCCTCCTCTCTGCTAACGACTCTCTGGTTACTATTATTGATGACATCTGCAGTATTGGGGATTTGCCTCCTGGAAAGGTGTTACAGTCTCCAGATGGGTTTAAAATTAGTTTTTCATCCAGAATGCCTGGAGGTTATATTTCCCATTTTGGAATAACCATCCAAGATGCAAAAGGTAATGTTTTCACTGATGAACTAACCCTAAAAGAAGGAGACCTTCTTTCTGTTCTTTCCTTTGGTGATTAT
>JBDRZZ010000040.1 GCA_039804165.1 candidate division WOR-3 bacterium | reverse complement strand
TTGAGGAGATAATCTCCTTTGGACTAAAAGAGTGCAATGGTTCTCTAAAAGGAGTACTTCCAATATTTAAGATAGAGGAGAAGGATTATAAGAAGTTTCTGAATTTTCTTCATGCACAAGGTATAACATTGCAGAATCTCAAAAATTCTGACCAGAGTCAGAATCGTTCTGACTACAGTCAGAAAAAATAAATGTTAAGATTTTCTAATAAAACCAATGGTTTAGATAAGGTTAATAAGTTTTTTGAAAAATTCGTTCTGACCAGAGTCAGAATTCCCAAAATAATAAAATCTCCAAACCCTCTCCAAAAGCCAATCTCATTTCTGGCATAATTCTTGATAGGAATTTTTATATGAAGGTTTTAACTCTAAAGCGAAAGGAGGTGATAGCAAATAGGTGGGAACAATCTTCAAAGTATTGGCAAATGGGTATTGGAATTCACTATTAAATTTCTGAAAGGAGGAAATTAAAATGAGAAGAATAATTGAAAAAACACTTTTTAGTGCCCTTTTGGTTATTGCTTTATGGGGGTTAATTTATTTTTTCCTTCCTCAAAGGGTAGAAGCTAAAGCCGTATTTGGAATTCGTCACCCAAGTTGGCCTATTGAGACATGTTGGTTGGTCTATCCTCTAAATTGTTCTGTCGTTTATCCTGATTAAAACCAAAAATCAATAAAGGGTGGGAAAGGGTAGGGAATATATGATAAAATTAAAATCTAAAAAATTGAGAGGAATAAATGAAAAGGAAATGTTTTTTATGGCTATTTCTTTTTGGAGCTTCTTTTTTGAACGGAAAGATAAGAATAGAGCTTCTTTCTCAGTTTTACTTAGAGCAAAAAAGTGAGTTTATTACTAATGCACGAGATATAGCAGTAGACGAAAAAGAGAATATTTATGTTGTTGATGGAGATTCTTCTAATATTAAAATTTACAACAAGGATGGAAAACTTCTTAAAACTTTCGGAAGCAAGGGAGGAGGACCAGGGGAATTTATGTATCCATTTAGAATTGATGTTAATGACAAATGGATATGTGTTCAAGATGTTCATGCATTGAAATATATAATATTTGATAGAACATTCAGAGAGATCAAAAGGATCTTTTATCTTCTCAGTCCAAATGATACCTTTGTAATAAGTAAAGACAGGATTATTTCAAATGGTTATTTTGTAGAAAAAAATGGTAAAGAGTTTATTGGTATTATTATTGATTTTTCAGGAAAAGTGATAAAGGCACTAATTCCTTTCCAATACCCAAGAGATGATATGTGGAACAGGGTTACTGATTCCTTGTCGTTTCTGGATATTTCTAATAATGAAGAGATTTATTTTGTAAAGGAAAGGGAGGTTAAGGTCTTCAAATTTAATAAATCTGGAGAACTTGTAAGAAAATTTGGAGAAAACCCTTCTTATTTTTACCAATGTAAAAAAACTAAAGATTTTGACTTAATATACAAAGGAAATAGCCAATCGGAGATGATGGAAGCGGATGAGAGATGGCGTCGTTCTTTCAGCTGGGTCTCGGGGATATTTGCTCTAAAAGATCTTGTAGGAGTGATAATTACTAACTTCAATAATAAGCTAAATAAGTGGGAGTATTTTTTGCGATGTTATGACTGCGATGGAAACTTATTAGAGAATGGAAAGAAAATTGAAGGAATCGGGAAATCTTCCTACCAGCATTTTTTTATGATTGACAGTAATCATGAGGATAAAATTTACATCTTAGAAACTCTTGATGATGAAAAAGAACCCAAATATAGGTTTTCTAAATACAAAGTTACAAAGGTATTACCTTGAAAAAAGGTTGGTGGATAGCATTATCAATTTTGCTGGTAATAATAAATGTTTTTTTAGTTTCAAAAGTGAAGGATTGCAATAGAAACTCAGTTTTTGAAAAAATATTCATAAAAGGTTTGAAAGAAAGAGTTTCAATTCCATCAAGAGAGAGTGTTTTAACCTTTATTATTTATTTCTCGAATAACGAATGTAGAAATTGCATAGAAGAAATATATTACTGGAATAAGCTTTTCAAGGATTTAAAGAGGGAGGAGATATTTATATTAGGTCTAATTCCACAAGAAGAAGATATTAGAGCACTCAAGGAAAAAGTAGAAATAGCTTTCCCTGTTGGCCACGATAGAAACGGGAAAATAAAAAACAGATTTAATATTTCAATTACGCCATTTAAGATAATAATGGATAGAAGTGGTAAAATTCTTTATATGTCACCAAGTTTTTCAGACAAGAAATTACAGGAAAGTTTCTATTTTGAAGCACTTGAACTTCTTAGAGAAGCTAGATTAAAAGAAATCCTTACAAGTCATTATTACTCAAAAAGAAAATAGAAAAGGCAAGAAAGAGATGGGAGTAGAAGAGAAACTGGAATGGCATTCAAAGAGGATTTTTAAAGAGATGAAGGAAGGGAGAATGAGTTTCTGGGATATTAGGAAAGCGTATTTAAGTCATGAGATAAACAAGTATCAGCTTGAGGAGATAATCTCCTTTGGACTAAAAGAGTGCAATGGTTCTCTAAAAGGAGTACTTCCAATATTTAAGATAGAGGAGAAGGATTATAAGAAGTTTCATGATTTTTTGAGGAAACAGGGCATAACAATAAAGGAGCTGAACAACAGAAGAAATAAAATCGGCTCATAGTCCGATTAATCGGATTACAGTCCGATTGAAATACATTCAGGATTGGCAATGTTTTTCAAGCGATTTTCAAAAACTCAATCGGCCTGTAAGCCGATTTACCTAATCCCTTGAAATCCCCAATCCCTCTCCAAAAGCCAATCTCATTTCTGGCATGCTCTTTGATATAAATTTTAATGATGCCAGACAACTGGCAGAACAAATTTTAGGAGGAATTCATGATTGAACGAAAAACCATTTTTAAAAAAGGCTTAGTTAAAGTAACAGCTTTTGTATTACTTTGTATTATTTTAATGCTATTTAGTTTCCCATCTTCATTGAATGCGAGTTGCGAAACTGCTTATTGGCGATGTATATTTGAAGCTTTATTATCGGGGTTTATTCATCCTGCAGTACCATTTGCTTGGGAAGTATTCTGTATGATAGGTTATGTTTGGTGCCTTGAATTTATGGAGTAAAAGGAGTTTGCAGGAAAAAATTAAAATACCATATTTTTACTGGGAGGTTGACATGTTAAAAAAATTATTATTTCTCTTTTTAATTCTAACTTTTTTTATGGGGGTTTTAGGAATCCCATTTTTGCAGGTAGCAAATGCTAAGACCTGTGAAGAGGGATATTGGGATTGTGTTGAAAGATATGGCGACACTTTTTGGGGTTGGATGTATTGCAATATTGGATATATTTGGTGTATAAAATATTATGAGTAAATGCATATTTTTATTGTTTACATTTTTCTATTCTTTGTTCGCTTCAATCACATATGGGCAAGATAAGCCAAAAAAAGTCATTTTAAAAGAAGTTCTTTCTATTGGAAGTGAAGATGAAGATATTCTCTATCAATGGGCTGGTGTGACTACAGATTTGAGCTTGAATATATATGTCACAGATTCAATGGATTATTCCATAAAAAAATTTAACAAAGACGGAACCCTATTAAAGAAGGTAGGCAGAAGAGGAGAAGGTCCAGGAGAATTCCTCGCTCCAAGATTGATTAAATATTTCAATGGGTTTCTTTATGTGACTGATCAAAATAAGCCTGGAATACAGATCTTTGATGAAGAACTTAACTATAGAGGAAGTATACCCTTGAGGGTTCCAGTGATAGATTTTAAAGTACTCTCAAAGAGCTTGATAGCTATTTCTACTTTTGACCCCAATGAAAATTCTAAATGTATATATTTCTATGATGAAAAAGGGACTCTAAAGAATAAAGTAGAGTATTCAAAATTTGATGATATGAGTCAGTCCACGCTAAGTATGGTGGAATTTGAAATCGATAACCAAAATAACTTTTATATTGTTTATACCTTTCAGGATAAAATAGAAAAGTTTGATAGCAAAGGGAAAAAGATTTGGACCAAATCTCTTCTTGAGAGAAAAGAGGTTAAAATGAAAAAGCCAAGAGCTGGTCATTTTCAATTGCCTATGGAAGTAGTCTATAAAGATATTGAATTTGATAATTTTGGAAACATTTACATACTTGGAGGCTCGTGGTCAAAAAACAAGAGTAGAGATATTTACATCTTGGACAAAAATGGTAATTTACTTCACACCGTCACTTTGCCAGAATCGACTCACTGTATACATATTGACAAAGAGAACAATCTATACTCTCGGGCTGGTATGGGAACAGTTCTCAAAAAATATCGTATAGAGTATCCAAAGCTTATATGAAGGTGAGGTTAATAAAATTTTCGTGGGTATGTATAACTATTTTAGTTTTGTTTTTTTCTTTTGGGCAAGGCAACCAGACGATAAATAAAACGACTAAAAACTTAAAACTAATCCTTATTTTTGTTGACTATTCTACAATCTCTTGTTCTTTCTGCCTTGATTCCTTTATTGCTCTTTTCAATAAATTAGAAAAACAAAAAAATGAGGAAGGTATAGTGACTGGGATTGTTCTTTCTGATAATTTAGAAGATGAGAATAAAGTAAAAATCATAGAAAAACAGTTAAGAGGTTTTGTCAAGGCTAACAATATCAACTTTCCTTTGATTCTTGATAAAACAAATATTTTTAAAGGGTTGAATTTAGAGAATACAGTAATAGTGATAGATGTTTCTTCAGATATTATAAAAAAATTTAAATTTCCTTTATCAAAAACGCAGATTAAGGAACTAATTGAAGGAGAAAGATAAATGGAGGAACCAGCATTATTTTTGCTGTTTTTTCTAATGACAATTTTTGGAATTTGGTCATTTGTCTCAAATTATAAAGAATTGAAAAATAGAGAAAATCTTATCGGGAAGGTTCATTACAGATGGTGTTCAAAGTTTCATTTGAATCTTCCTTTTAGCTGGTTAAATTGGATAATTATCATATTTTATATTGCCTTAACCCTTTTTCTAATTTTCAAGAACCCACAAAATCTTAAAAACTACACTTTAGTTGTTTTCTTTTTAGTTGTGTTGAGTTTTGCTCCAGATTGGCAAGTAGTTGTAGGATCAAAGGGGATATCAATTGGGAGAAAAGTAATACTCTGGGAAATGATAAAACAGCTGGAATTTACAATAAAAGGCAGGTTTCTTTATTTAGAAATTAATTGGGCATATGAGAAAGAATCTTCAAAAATAAATAAAAAGAAAATACCAATACCCCTTAATGCAAAAGAGATTATTGAAAAAGCAATAAAAAGGAGGGATATATGACAAAAAGATTACTTCCTTTGATTTTGATTATTCTGTGTATCACAACAGTGCAAGTCGTTTCCTTACAGTCTATGGATCTGCCCATTCCTTGTGAACTAGAGTATTTAATTTGCAATATGAATAATCCAGAACTCTGGTGGCTATGTGAGTTACAGTATTGGTGGTGCAAAATATACCAGTCATAGAAAGAAATAAATTTAAACCAGTTTTAGTCTTAAGTGTAATAAGTGAAATGTTTTAGATATAAGTAAGGGACTTATGCACTTCTCTGGAGTAGCCAGGAAGAGTCAATAAAAGCCGGAAAGAAAATATTTTTGGAAAGCAAATTTATAAAAGATTTGTCGTCGGATTTGTCTGAGTATAAGGAACAGGAAAGATTAAATGTAGAAAAGATAGAATGATGCCATGATGGAGGGAAAGCGAAAAGTCTATTTTTGATTAAAAAAGGAACTCAGGACAATTTTATGCGTTTTATTTTATATAAAAATACACAATCATTGAGGAGATATGAGATGAAAAACAAATTTATTATTGCGAGTTTAATCTTTCTTTTATCAGGAAGCTTGGTTGTTGCTTCTTCAGAGGTTAGTGTTAAAAAAATAGAACTTTGTTCGGTCAAAAAAGTAGGTGAAGGCGTTCTGAATTATCCCGGACTTCCTGCAATGGGATACAATATTTCCGCTATTGATGACAGTTATTTTTATGTTTATGATTCAAAAGGAAAGTATCCCTTTTATGCTCTTGATAAAAAGACACTCCAGTTGAAAGGTTTCGGCTCATGGGGTCAGGGTCCTGGAGAGGTTCTTATGGGTTCACCTTCAGTTATTAACTCTACAGGTTCTAAGATTTTAATTTTTCTTCCGTTGCAAAGGAAGCTTGTTGTCTTTTCAAACGATTTAAAATTTTTAAAAGAGATAAAGCCAGAAGCTGAAATGGGCGTTCTATACATGATAAGTGATAATGAGGGTGTATCAGTTAATCTCTTTTCAATGGAGTGTCTTGCAGAGAAAATCAAAATAGATGAAAATGGTAAGGTATTATCGGTTTTAAAATATTATCCGTTCAAGAAAGTTCTAACAAAGAACCAAAATATGATAAAGTTGGGTAAGAATCCTCTCTTAAAGCAAGGAGCTATTTATTTTGACAAAGAAGGGAATTTTTTCTTCGCCCACTATTATTCATCTCTTATTTTTAAATCATCTCCAATAGGAGATGTGTTTGAATATGAGTTTGAACCAAGAAATATTGAAGTCCCAGAGGCTGAGGTTAAAGAAAGAGGAGGAATTATCTCGGGAGACCCAGAAAGATGCATTCAGTCCTATCTTTCCCTCACATCTGACGGAAAATATTTATATGCTTTATTTTCTGGTGAAGAGATAACAATGGAGAAAGTAATTGCTTTCAGGACAGGAAAAGGAAAGGAAATTAATCTTGGAGAGGGGAAGTTTGTGGATGTTTTCAGGAAAGAGGACCTTTCATATGTGCTATCCTTTGAGTTGCCAGTTCTTGCAACTTCCATTGCGGTTGATAATGAGAATTTATATGTAACAACTGCTGAGAATGAACCTTGCATTTTAATCTTCAAGAAACCGAAATTTTAGTAATAAAGGAATTCCTATTTATCCTCTTTATCCATCCTCAGAACCTGCCTTCTGTCAGTCCACATTGAATAAATTATTTCCTAAATATAAAATTGAGGGTGTTTAAAAAAGAAGGATGTTTTTGATGAGATTTGAATGGAAAGGAAAGTTAG
>JBDRZZ010000039.1 GCA_039804165.1 candidate division WOR-3 bacterium | reverse complement strand
GATTCTTCAACAATAATATCATCAATTACCGCAGGGGCGGGTTTTTCTTTCATAAGAGAGATTAAAAATTTTTCAATATTCGCAGATTCTCCCTCAATATGGATAATTACCGATGAGGATGAGTTGAGAACCCAACCCTTCAATCTGTATTTTTCAGCAATCCTGAAAACAAAGGGGCGAAATCCAACTCCCTGGACTATCCCTCTAATTTTTATCCTTTTAGCTTCCATAATTTATTTTATCAAATAAAAAAATATATTAAAAAGCATTCTGAATGATAAGATTATCAGGGAGTTTGAGAAATTGCTAATAGATTTTCCCATAATGCAATGCATCTATTTCCAACATAAAATTAGCCATGCATTTTCTTTCTTGACAAAAAATTTTTAAATTTAATAAAAT
This sequence comes from candidate division WOR-3 bacterium, assembly GCA_039804165.1. Lineage (NCBI taxonomy): Bacteria > Pseudomonadati > Caldifarciminota > Caldifarciminota bacterium. The sequence goes on along the minus strand of JBDRZZ010000039.1, from coordinate 7,522 downwards.
AAAGAATAAATTTAAATAAAAAGGCAGAAAAAATGGAGCTAAAAGGAGGGGATGATGGATTTGAAGGAGAAAATTAAAAGATTAATTCTTTTTGAGGAGGGGATTTTAGAGCCATCTTCAGAATTTGAAAAGGTCTGCATTGATTTTACTCATTATCTTAGAAGAGAGAGTCAAGATTTTTATTTCATGTGGGAGGATGAGTGGCTGAAGGAGAATTTTGAAAAAATAAAAAAATAGCAGAATCAGAGGAGCCAGCTCTTATCTTAGGTGAGTCAGGCTCTGGGAAGGAGATTATATCAAGATTTATTCATTGTTTGAGCAAAAGAAGAGAAAAACCCTTTTATCCAATGAACTGCTCATCTGAGCATGAAAAGGACATTCTTTACTCCAAGCTATTTGGACATGAAAAGGGAGCATACACTGGAGCGATTGAAAAAAGGAGAGGGCTACTGAAGTCAGCTGATGGAGGGACAGTATTCTTGGATGAAATTCAATCGTCATCAGAGAATTTCCAGTGTTCTCTTTTAAGATTTCTTGATTTCCGAGAGATTCAACCCCTTGGCTCAGACAGAATTGAAAGAGCGGATGTTCGAATAATCTCAGCAAGCTCTCTTTCACTGGAAGAGCTAAAGAATTCTCTTTATCTACCATTATTTTACAGAATAGAAGGTCTTGAGCTTACAATCCTACCTTTGAGGGAGAGGGAGGATAAAGAAGCATACATTTATTATTTTCTTCTCAAGGAATGTAAGAGACTTGGCATGGAGAAGGAGATAAGCGAGCCAGCAATGGAAGCACTGAAGAGATACCCATGGCCAGGGAATCTTAGGGAGATGAGGAAAGTGATACACAGTGCAGTTCTTCTTTCAAAAGGGAAAACAATAGAGATAGAAGACCTTCCAGAGAAGATGAAGAACGAGGAGAAAGAACAATCCATTCCTCTGGAATTGACTCCCTTTCTATCAAAGAAGGGCTTATCTATGGATTCTATTCTTTCCTTCAACAAAAAAGAGCAAATGGATGATCCAACTCTAAACAATGCAATAAGAACACACATTCAGAAGGTATTATCCCTTACAAAAGGAAATAAAAGCAAAGCGGCAAAAATTCTGGGGATTCCCCTTACAACACTGATTAGCAAAATGAAAAGGTTAGGAATAGAGTAATTTACGATATATCGTAATAATTACGATATTTCGTAAGTAGTATAAATTGCCTATGAATGAGCAAATCAGCCAATTTAGCCATCCAAATTACGAAATATCGTAAGTTAGCAAGAACACCAAAATCCCAAAACCCTCTCCAGAAGCCAATCTTAATTCTGGCATATTTCTTGATATAAGTATTATATAAGATGTAATTGGAAGAAAAGGAGGTGAGAATATAAGTTAAGATTAATATTTTGTATGGGCAAATGGGAAAAGGTTTTATAGAAATGCCTGATGACAGGCAAAACAAATTTAAGGAGGTTAAGAGATGGCTAACTTAAAATTAACTTACTTGGAATCCCAAATGACAGAATACCCATCTGAATCTGTAGTCCCTATGGCTGTGAGTAATTGTACTGAAGCGTGTGGCGGTAATGAAATAATTTACTTTTCTGAGAATATACACTCGGAGTGTCAGTGTGGGAGCATTTTTACTGTATTTGGATTAGCCTGGGGATAAGGCACACAGAATAGGTGCTTAACGAGTCAGACTCGGGACAGATTTTATCCCGAGTCTGACTTTTCTCTGTGTGGATAGCAAAACGAAAGGCTCAAAGAGAGAAGGTTTTTTTATAGGAGAGTTTACCTTGAACAATTTAAATAAATTAATTAAAATGATTCGAGAAAGGAGATAAATATGAGAAGGTTTATTTTAGTTAGTTTGGGAATCATTTTCTTGTCTTTTATTTTAGTTGGAAAGGTCGTTCAAATTCCAGAACTTATCAATCCCGATTTCATTATTGTAAATAAAAACAAAATATTTATTGTTGAAGAAACTTCTATTTACATTTATTCATTAGAGGATTTTAAACTTTTAAAAAAATTTGGGGAAAAGGGGGAGGGACCAGGAGAATTCTTAACTGCTCCGGGTTTTAAAATTAAGCCTTTTGTTCAGAATGACTATCTTTTTATCAATAGCTTATCAAAAGTTTCCATATTTACAGAGGATGGGAGGTTATTAAAAGAGATAAGGAAACCAAGAAGAGAATCAGAATATCAACCCTGTGGAGAAATATTTGCTGGAACTTCCGTTTTGATGGAAAATGGTGTGCAGTATCTTACAATAGATTTATATGATAAAAATCTTAATAAAAAGAAAGAAATTTTCAGGCAAAGGACTCCCTTTCAACCTCAGGATTTACATAAAGGATTCAATCCACTGAATCAAGAGTCTATTAAATTTTACAGTAAATATAATAAAATCTTTGTCAGTGACGAAAATGGGATCATTCATGTTTTTGAATCAACTGGAAGAGAAGTCTTTTCTATTAAACATGATTATGGGAAGCTCAGAGTATCTGATATTCATAAAGAAGAAGTTTACAATTTTTACAAGGAACATCCAGGAACTAAAGTAATGTTTGAATATCTTAAAAGTAAAATGAGATTTCCTGAATATTTCCCGATTATCAGAGACTATCAAATTGCAGATAATAAGATTTATGTTCTTCCATATGCTGAGAAGAAAGGAAAAAAATTCTTTTATTTATTTGACATGCAAGGAAACTTCTTAGAAACAATTGCCACAGAGATTAAAGAAAAAAATATCCTAGAGTTATTTCCATACTCCATAAAAGATAATAAGTTATATCAATTAATTGAGAGAGGAGAGAAATGGGAGTTACATGTGAGCTCGCTAAAAGGAAAATAATGTTAATAAAAACCCAAAAAGAGAATTTCTATTTGTTAGCTCCGGGCATTCCCCAGGTTTTACTTCTACATCCTATATTAGCATATTTAATAAAATTGTATGAAAGTGGGGTAGATCTAAAGAATTGGATAAATAGTTTTAAAAGTAATTATATAAATTTTGAAGGTAAAAAGATAAAGGTAGAGAAAGATACAATTCGATATTATTATGAATATTTTATGTTCTTAAAAGAACACAACTATTTCAATTCTAAAAAAACAGTCGAATTGGAAAAAGTAAGACATTATCGTGCAGAAAATATAAAATTTTATCTTGCTAATACAGACCATATTAGTTTTGAAGTCACAGATAGTTGTAATATGAAGTGTGTATATTGTGGATATGGAGAATTATATAACGGATATGATAAAAGAAGAGGGAAAAAACTTAGTATTAAAATAGGTAAAAATGTTATTGATTATATAATGGCCTTAAAAAAGGAGTATTTTCCTTTCATAAAAACTCATAGAAAAATCGCAGTTTCTTTTTATGGCGGAGAACCATTGCTGAATTTTTCTTTTATTAAAGAAATGGTAGATTATGTAAAAGGAATAAAATTGCCTACTTTGAGTTTCATTTTTTCAATTACCACAAACGGGACTCTTTTAGATAAGTATATGGATTTTCTCGTTGATAATAACTTCTTATTGTTAATCAGCTTGGATGGGAATAAAGAAAACAATGAATATCGGATTTTCCCCGACCATACTCCAAGTTATGAAATAGTTTATAATAATGCTTTAAGATTAAAAAATAGGTATCCAGAATATTTTGAAAAATTTGTTAACTTTATATCTGTAATACATAATAAAAATTCTCCTTATCAAGTTTTAAAGTATTTCAAAGAAACATTTAATAAAAGACCAATAGTTCTGGGATTATCAGGTGTAGGTATCAAACCAGAGAAAAGAAAAGATTATGAAAAAATAAAGAGGAAAACCATAGATACAGAAATCAAAGAAATACCTATCTATTATAAAGATATTAAATTATCAGAGATGCCCAAACTTAAAGGAATAGAGGCTTTTATCAAAGCGTATAGTGGTTGTGTTTATGATAACATTAATTCATTTTTATATAATAAAGATAATATCAATTATATAACAACTGGAACCTGTAATCCTTTTGAAAAGAAAGTATTTATCACTGTAAATGGGAAAATATTCCCTTGCGAAAGGATTATGCACAAATATTATTGTGGTAGAATAGAAAAGGAAAAAATTAATTTGGATTTTCAGGAAATAGCTGACAAATATAATAAATACTATAAGAAAATGGCTAAATTATGTAACAACTGTTATAATAATGAACTTTGTGGTCAATGCATTTTTCAATTAAATTTAGAAGAAAAGAGAGTAAGATGTGATAATTTCCTTAATTATAACGATTTCTTAGAAAAATCTTCTTTTGTAATATCTCTGTTAGAAGAAATGCCCAAATTATATAAAAGAATTATGCGAAACATTGAGATTGAGAGCGAGATTTAAATTATGAAAGAATTCAATAAATCTTATTGGCTTTATTTAAATCCATTTGTTTATGTCGCAGTTAAAAATAATCAGGCAATCTTATATAACACTTTGAGCCACAAGTTGCTTGAATATAAAGACAAAGAGATAATTAGAATAATCAAAAAACTGATTTCAGAAAGGAACTTGTATGTTGCAAGATTATATGGAAAAGAGATTACAGATAATATTTGTGAATTTATAGAGGAAATTAAAAAATATTTTATGGGTGGTTTAATAAACACCACTTTTAGCTTGGGTAAACCGATTCAATTAACACCCGTGCTTAGCTTACAGAAGTCAATTGAAGGATTAACATTTGGAGTCAAAAATGACAAAATCTTGAGAAAGGATTCTCTAAAAGATTATATAGACACAATTTATCTATACATTAATAATCAATGTAATCAATCATGTGAATTTTGTAAAAGTTATTACAAACAATTTCCTTTTTGTTTTAAAACAAATAAAAAGCACGAAGTAAATATTGAAGAAATAAATTTTCTTCTAAATGAACTGAAAGGGAGCAAATTATATAAACTTAATATTCTTGGGGGGAATATCCTTTTATATTCTAGATTTAGTGAATTAATTGACCTATTAAATCGAAATACATTAAAAAAGGAGTATTTTATTCATTATTTGAATTTAATATTTGAAAAAGATCTTTATATGATGGATAACCAATATTCATCATTAAGTATTCTATTTAATTTCCCCTTAAAAGAGAGCCTTTTTGAAGGAATCTTAAATTTTTTAAATCACTTAAATAAAAACTTTTGTTTCAAATTTATTGTTGAAACGGAAAAAAACATTGAAGATGCTGAAAATTTGATTTCTAAATATAAGATAAAAAGCTTTGCTTTCTTTCCATTTTTTAATGGTAGGAATATAAATTTTTTCAGAAGAAATGTATTCATTGATAAAAAAGCAATATTAGAAAGTTCTTCGTCCATGAAGGATATTTTTATTAGAAAAACATTGAACAAATTCACGTTTAGAAAATTGATTATATTAAGCGACAAAAAAATTTATGGAAATATCAACAATCCCAGTATTGGAAAATTTGGTCAAGATAATATAATTGACATAATAGCGAAGGAGTTGAATAAAGGAAGTTCTTGGAAGAAGGTTAGAAAAAATGTATGGCCATGTAAAATGTGTGTTTTTTATTCATTATGTCCTTCTATATCAAATTATGAATATGTTATTGGCAAATGGAATTTATGCAATATATATGCAAATGAAACTTAATGGAGATAAAAAAATGCGGAGAAAAAATATCTACATAAAAGGGAAGACAGTGTTAGAGAGGTATCAATGCTTTCTGTGAAAAATATTTTCAAAAGTTACGGAAAGGTAAGGGCTTTGAATGGATTCTCCTTTGAAGCTTCCAGTGGGGAAGTAATAGGGATTATAGGGCCAAATGGTGCAGGGAAAACCACTCTTTTTAGAATAATTGTAGGGCTTTTAAAAGATTATAGTGGAATCGTACGTATTTTTAATCAAATTCCTTCTTTCAAAATCTTTGAGTTTATTTCTTATCTTCCTGAGGAGCCGAAATTTAGAGAGGAATTTACAGTGGATGATTTATTCAGGGTTCATTCCTTGCTTTATAAGTTGAAGAAAGAGGAGGTGAAGAATGTAAAATCGGAGCTAATTGAATTGTTTGATTTGGGGCTTTATCTAAAAAGACCTCTTTCCTCCCTTTCTAAAGGGACTAAAAGAAGAGCCTATTTCATGGCATCTCTTGCAAATATAAATAAGTCTCACCTTCTTATTCTTGATGAGCCCTTTGATGGAATAGACCCTGAAACCAGGGTTAGAATTAGAGATTATTTGAAAAGCCAAAAAAATAAAATTATCATTTTTTCCTCCCACACTCTTTTTGATGTAGAAAAAATTGCAACTCGTGTTATCTTTATCAAAAATGGAGAAAATTATAAAGAGCTTAAAGAAATAAAGACAGCAACTCTCGAAGATGAATTTATGAAAATGGTAAAAGATGAATAAAGGAGTTTTTTATTATATTTTATTGAACAGAATAAGAGATAAATCTTTTCTTCTTTTTTATATAGTTGGTGCTATTCTTTACTTTATTACATTTTATTTTTCTATGCCATTTAATGAAGATTCTTTTAAGTTTTTCAGATATGGAACAGCTCCCCTTTTCTCAATTTATTTTAGTATAATCTCAGGTATAAATGGATTAGGAAAGGATGGAGGTAGAGGGTATTTTGAAATACTTCTAACTAAGCCAATAAGAACTGTTGAGTTGCTTATTGGCTATTATGTTATTTACATAATTTCTTCAATGCTATTCCTTATAGTAGTAATTTTGCCCACCGTTTTTTATTATGCGTATGATTTGCATTCTCAATTCAGTGGTTTAATTATTTCTTGTATAGTAGAAATTTTGTTTTATTCTTCTTTTACTATTTTCTTTTCTATTATTAACAGAGATAATATGTATATTGCTTCAATGATTATTTTAATTATATCTCCGATGGCTCGTTACATTAATAAAAAATTAGAAATCATACAAAAAATCCTCTTTCCACATGCTGAGTGGAGAAAATTAGTTATCGTAGTTGTTATTCTTATATTATCGTTATTTTTTATAAGACGAAAGAGGTTGTAGAGAGGAGTTCAAATCAAAATGCGTAGAGCAATGATATATTTAAGAGAAAATAAAGAAGCTCAAAAAGAAAATTTTAAACTCTTTTATACCTTAGTTTCTAAACATTGGAAAGAAGGGAGAGCTCTTGTCAAGAGGTGTGTAAATTTTGTTCATGCGGTGGCTCTCCTTTCTTTTTCTAACATAACCATTCTCTCTCCATTCACAAATATCGCTCCTTCATAGACTTCTTCCAAAAGATGCGGAGCACTAATTCTCCTAAACCTCTTCTCAGCTACCATCAAAACCTTCCATATTAACGCTACCGCATTCCCTACATTCTTCATCCTCCTCGCTACATTAGTCCTTAACCTCACAGAGAAAAATGGTGATTCAATAACATTTGTTGTCCTTATGTGCCTCCAATGCTCCTTCGGAAATTCATAAAAGGTCACCATCCTCTCCCAGTCCCTCCTCAATGCCTCACAGGCTGAAGGAT
>JBDRZZ010000038.1 GCA_039804165.1 candidate division WOR-3 bacterium | reverse complement strand
GAGGGTCAGAGTCAAGGTCATTGGCTATATATGGTTCCATTGTTTCAAGAACAGTTGGAAGAATTCCTCTCCTTCCCTTAGCCCTCTCTTCTATCCTCTTCCTATCAGAAAATTCCCCTACCTTGGCCATGGAGGCAAGAGCCCCATCCTTCCCAAAAATAAGGAATAAACCAAATTCCACTTCTATTGCCTTAATAGCCCTCTTTAGATAATAAAAGAGAATAATATCCAGTGCCCCTCCCCTAAAACCTAATATTTTGTCAATTATCTCCAAAGGATATTCTCCCATTTATCCCTCTAATCCTATTTCTCTAATTTTTTTTATATGTAAAATTTAGAATGGAGATCGTCTTAATGCTTACTCCATAGGCTTCCTCATCAATATCAGTTTCTATTTTCATCTTCATTGGTGCGATAACTCCTTTTCCAATTTCTCCATACTCTGTCTCCAATTGAAAATTTTTTAAATCCGAAGGACATTTAGTTAGCGTTGTAAATGTTTTTTTAAAATAGCTACTATTTTTTGATACAATATAATTTCCTTCCTCTGCTTCTAAACCCTGATATTTTTCAAGAAGTTTAACTTGGATGCACCATTCCTGTCCCCAATCTTTGACTTCATATTGGAAAAAAGAAACATCATTACATTTGAATGGATTAACAGTTTTTCTGGTCATTCCTAATATTTCTTTCCCTCCCTTTTCTGTCCATTTATTTCCATCCCAATAAAGTTCAATATCCTTCTTGTCGGTTCTTATTAAGTTTCCTTTTCCATCATATACAAAATTTTCCACATTTGCAACAACTTTATAACTTTTCAGGAACTCAGACATCTTCTCTCTTTTCTCACAAAGCTCCTTTATAAACGATTCTTGAGGAAAAAGAAGAAATGGAAGAGACAAAAATATTAATATTTTAAAAGCTATTCTCACCCTATCCTCCTTTCATATAAAGAGCTTCTTTCAAATTTTGTCCCAGCTATCTTAATAAAAATTATAGTTGTAAAAATAATTATAATAGAACCCGAAGCAAATTTTAATGTGTCCAATTCCTCTTTCATTAAAAATGTAAGCATGGAAAATGGAGAAACTGGAGGGATATAATAAAGAACTTTTGTTAATTTAATAGGAGGTATTGCCATTAAAACCACATTTAATAGAAGGGAAAATGACAATACATAATTTATTATACTTTTTGCACCTTTTAAATCATCCTCAGTTCGAGATATCACTCCGGAAAGAAGATAAAAAGAAGAATACATGAGAAATGCCATAAAAAATATTAAAAAAATGAGAAGGAAGGATTTCAAATCGATTTCTTTTAAAATAAGAATTGCAATAATATCAGGAATACGAGAGGGAAGAAATTTTAACAATAAATAGGTGAGGGAGAGTGTTATCCCAAGATATATGAAATAGCAAGTATCCACAGCAAGTAATTTCCCCCAGAAGATTTGAGAAGGATTTTTATAAATAAGGAGTATGTCAAGAAAATTTGTATCTTTGTCTATAATGATTCTTCTGGAAAGATAATCCCCATATACTGTAATTCCAGTATAAAAAATAACAAGAATAATGAGTCCAAAATATTTCCCCTTGCCACTTCTTTTTTCAGTTAACACTCTAATTGGCAAACCTTTCTTTATTTTTTCTATCTCCTGTGAATTCAAGCCCTTCTCTGTAAGGAAAACTTTGAGATATGCACCCTGGATAGCTTTCTCTATGAGCTTTTCCTTTATTAAATCTCTATTTTTCATCTTTACAATAATCTCCTTTTCCATTGCCTTTATAAATATTGTATCTTTATCCATATAAGAATTCACTTCATCATTTACCTCTCTAATCTTCCATTTTTTTCCTACCAAACTTATAAGTTCATTGTGAATCTCATGGGCAATTTCTCTATTTCCAGAAATTAATACCTTTCCTTCTTTTACCTCTTTTATGAAATAGTTTATTAGGAATGTTGGGAATCCTGAACCAAGAAGAAGGATGAAGGGCAGAAAAAAACAACTCATGTAAAACCATGGTTTTTTTAGAATTTTAATAACTTCATAGCTGTAAATCTCTTTCATCTTTTTCTCCTAAAATCCTCAGGTAGATTTCCTTAAAATTAGGATACTCTTTTTTTATCTCCATTATCTCCACCATTCCTTCCAGCTTTTCTATCAAATAATTTAAAGAAATATCAGATGGGAGTTTTATTATATTATCGAGTATCTCAACTTCATTACCAGGGAAAACTGTTTTATCTATCTTTCCACTATATCGAATAACCCAGTTTCCTCTGGTATATTTATTTCTTAGTTCTTCCATACCACCTCTTTCAATAATTTCGCCATTTTTAAGAATAATTACTTCCTCGCACAGCTCTTCTGCAAGTTCAAGAATGTGAGTAGAGAAAATAATTGTCTTCCCTTTCTCCTTCATGTCGTATGCTATCTTTTTTAATCCTTCGGATGCTTCCACATCCAATCCTATAAATGGCTCATCCATTATGATTATCTCAGGATTCCCTAACAAAGACATTGCAAACATAACTTTTCTTTTCTGCCCCTTTGATAGTTCATTTGTTCTCCTCTTAAGAAATTCTTCTATTTTCAACAAAGAACTCCATATTTCTATCTCTTCTTTCCATCTTTTTTGTGGAACTTTTTTTAAAGATAGAATGTATTTTAGAATGTTCAAGACTTTCTCTTCTTTATATAAACTTAATTCTTCGGGTATGTAAGAAAGATTAGCACTTCTTATATAAACCCTTCCTGAGTCAGGTTTCAATATTCCTGCAATGATCCTTATTGTAGTTGTCTTGCCTGCGCCGTTGGGACCGAATATTCCAAAGATTATCCCTTTTTCAACTTTAAAACTCACCTCCTTTAGCGCTGTAATATTACCAAATTTTTTAGATATATTTTCAAACTCAATAACTATTTCCTTTCCCATGGTTTATCTAAGTTTAACTTTTTCCAAAAAACAACCATTTTCATCTTCACTCATTATAAATAAAGCATTTTTATGATAACTCAAAATACCCATTGGAATTGTTGCACTTACCATTTTTTGACTCTTAAGATTATAAAGGTAGCTTTTTGCTTGGTTATTTTTCATTACATTCCCTGAAACAATTAAAAGTTCATCTTTTGAAGTGAAGATAACTTGAAAGATTAATGGGTAGGTTTCAAATTTTACAAGATCCTTAACTCTCGAAGGCAAGAGCTTTTGCATAGTATAAAGACTATCTTCATCATATTTTGTGGGCTTTATCTTTATCTCAAGCTCTTTTTTCAAATCTCCATTAATATCTATTATTTTAACCTTTCCTTTGCTCCCGCTACCAAAAGCAATAAGTGTATCTATGGTGTCCAAGGTAATATAAAATTCATTGGCGTCCATTCTATTTTTTAAATATTTACTATATTCTTTGTAAACTTCTCTTTTTATGTCAAAATTTTCGGAAAGCAAATAGATTTTTCTACTGTATTTGCCCTCCTCTAATCCTGCAACTCCTCCTACTGAAAATTTACCGATTTTTTTGATAATAGTAATTGGTTCTTCAAACCTGCCTTCTCTTAGAAACTTTAAATTGCTATCAAATTCAATCCACTTCTTTTTGATTGTCTCCAGAATCAATATATTTTCTCCGCTCTGAGCTATAAAGGATCCCATAGTTGAAACTTCCCCTGGACCCTCCCCTCTTATTGATTTGCTTAGAATTAACTTCCCATTAAAGGAGAAAATTTTCAATGAGTACTCCTTCGTGTCAAAGGTATAAATAGAATTATTTAAGATAACAAACTTCCCTCCCACACTTGAGAGCTCATTTAGTCTTACAATATCCTTGCCATAGAGGGAGAAAGCTATCAATGCCAAAAGAAAGCATATCTCTCTTTTCCTCATCTTTCCTTTTTATTCTGACGATATTAATACTTTCAATTTCTGGATAAAACTTTCTTCTACTATTATCCATAATGGCGAATCTTTTGAGGGTTGGAATACTATTAGTCGCTCCCTCTCTTTCTCTTCTACCCTTTCTATTGTTCCTGCAAAGGTAAGGTTAGACTTGGTGGTCAATAATATATAGTCTCCTTTTTTAGCTTTATCAAGACTTTGCCCCTTCATTTGAGCCCTCCTTCGTAAAATTAATTTTTATAATACCGGCTCTTTTTAATAAATTCAAGCAACGCTTAAAGTCTTCTCTGCTCCATAAGGAGCAAAAATTTTCCTCTATTTTTTGGTAATCAGAATTTTCAATTATAATTTTCCATAATGTTGAAAGTTCCTGCTCATCCAAAAAGACTTTTCTTTTATTATAATAATTTTCTACAATAACTACTCCTTCGTTATCTTCATACCATGTTAGGGCAAGGGGAGAAATTGTTAAAATGTTCCTATTGGACATAGACACCTTCTATTAAATCTTTTGACTTCTTCTTTTGCTTTAGAGAAACTTTTAAACTCTGAATCATTTGATTTTCCCTCAATGCGTGATAACTCTTTTATAGCTTTTATTGGAATTGCTGATATGTATGCGATTAAAAAACCCTTATAAAATTTACAGATTTTTGAAAATCCTTCTTGATGTAGTGCTAAACATAATCTGCTACATACTCTAAGTAAAGGGCACTCGTTGCAGGTAGGATATCTTGTATAAGAATATTTATTAAAGAAAATAAGAGATGAAGAGTTAATATTCCCCATAGGAAATTTATCTAAATATTTACATGGATAGATATTTCCATTCTTATCAATATAAAAGTTTGTTATACCAGCTCCACATGAATCTTTTAAGATACGAGAGAAAACAATCATTGGAAGGAGGTTCCCACTTGAAAATTTTACAAGGGCTTTTGCTCCCATACTGAAAAGTTGGTAAAATTTATTCATTGTTTTAACCCAAAAAATAAAATACTTATATCGATCTTTTCCATTATGGAAATGAAAAATTTCTTCACCAGTGAAATAATAAGAAACATGAGGCATGAGAATAAGAGGCAAAGTAAGATCCTTCTCCTTTTTTCGTTTCTTATAAAAGGCAGCTATCGCATATCTAAGTTCAACTTTTTTTTCTTTTATTATAAACTCTATAAGTCTCCTTTTTTCATTTATTTTATCTTGGTCGCTTTCAAAATCATTGAAATTTATTTGAATAGTTGAAATATTCGAAATATTATTATCAAATTCATCTATAGTTTCTTTTCTCAGCATGTTCCAATCCACTCTAAAAACAAGCTCTATGTTAGAAGGATAAACATTAGGATAGTCTACCTTAATCTTATCTTTATTTATGTGATTATTATACTCGTATACTAATTCTATTGGAATATTTTCAAAATTTTTTAGTAAAAACTCTCTTAGTAATTTTTTGTTTGCTGAAAAATCACAAATAATTCGAATAGGCCTTATCTCATTTAAAGGTTGAAGAATAGTCGATTCAAAACCTTCTAAGAATCCATTGATTCTTAAAGAATCGAGACAAATTTCTGCCTCATTTTCTCTTCCTGGATATAAGGTTGTTATTACTTTTTTAACTTCGTTCATTGTAGTTCCTTCTTTTATTATATTATATAGCTTTTTAAAAGAAAAAGATGTTTTTAACCATATCCCTGTTTTAGTGTCTAAAAGAAGAAGCTCTCCATTCTTTAAGTTTTTTGCATGTATATGGCTTTTTAATTTTAGATATTCAAGGGAATACATTTTTTAACATCTTCCTTTCTAGCTTCCATATATTTTTCTGCGGCATTCTTAATCTTTTTTTCAATTCGGTTATAAAAGTCCTCCAGTGAAGGATGTTCTTTCTTAATTTTTTGTATAAAAGAATTTGGATCACGATTGAAGTTCCACATAGTCTCTCTTATAAAGGCCGCTGAAAAATCTTTTGTTTCAAATATAGGTTGTATAGAATCGTATCTTCGCCAATCTTTAACTATTATATTCATTTCAAAATTTTTATAATTTAAAGCTAATTCAGTGCCAGGATAAGGAGTGCAAATTGCTACTGCTGCGGGGGGATAAAGAATAAAATATTTATTGAGAAGATATACCATGAATAATGTTTTATATATTGTCTCTGGAGTATCGCCGGGATTACCTATAATAAAAGAACACTCTGGCACAATACCAAAGCTTGCAATTTTTTCAATTATATCTAAACTTTTTTCTATTGTGATTCCTTTCTTCATTATTTTTAGGACTTTATTATCAGCACTCTCTACCCCTATGTGAATGGCACTACAGTTAGTCTCTCTTAAATAAGAAAGAGTCTCTTCATTTAACAAATCTACCCTACTTTTTATTGCATATCCTATTTTTTCTTTCAAGTGTCTTTTCAAGAGCATACAGAATTCCTTTGTTCTTTTCTTCAGCACTGTAAATGTATCGTCCATTATTCCAAAGTCTTTTATTCTAAAATAAAGATACAAAAACATTATCTCCGCAAAAACTCTTTTTGCACTGGATGCTCTATACTTACTGCCCGAAAATTGTCTTGATGCACAAAATATACATCTACCAGGACACCCGCGAGATGTGACCAGAATGCCTACCTGTCTGTAATTTGAATATTTCACATTCAAAAAATCTGGCAAGGGAAGTAGATCCAAATCGTGCAAGAAAAATCTGTCATTTACTTCTATGTGTCCGTCTTTTAAGTAAGCGATTCCCCTTATTTCATCTAATGAGATTAACCCTTCAGCATATTTTGCTATTTCTAAAATGTGTCCCTCTCCTTCTACCAAGCTTACAATATCAGCCGCTCCATTTTGAAGTAGTTCTTCATATGCTGCTTTTGCATGAGCTCCACCAAATACTATAAGAGTTTTAGGAAATATTTTCTTCAGTTCAATGGAAGTAATTATTGCATCATTAACATTTTCAGTAAAAACTGTAAATCCTGATATTAGAGGATCTATCTTGTGTTTCTCTTTTAAGTCTCTAATTCTTTTTAAAAGATAAGAAGTATTTTTTCCAAAAGATAATAAATCTATTATCCGAACTACATATCCATGTAAACGCAACATAGAAGAGATACAAAGAAGTCCTAAAGGGGGAAATTTATATCTTCCTTTACTACCAATGCTTAACAAAGATGTTGAATGTAATTGTATTAATAATATCCATTTCCTCATTTTTCACTCTTATAATAAATCACTTCCGCCGTCATAAAATACTACTTCTTCCTCTCTTTAAGTAAAAAACTATAACTTTTTCAATAACTTGTAAAAGTTTAAAAATAAATACTTCCTTCTCCCTCGTTACTTCTGAAATAATTTTCTCTCATACAGGTTTAGAACTTTAGAGTTTCTCAAACGCAATCTCTACTGCTTCATAAATAACCACACCTATAGCACTGTAAATAATTGCTTCGACAATGACTGCAGGGAGGGCTGGCACTGCCATTTCTTCTGCAAATAACCCTGGGTCAATAGAGGTACTTGATAAAGGAATCATCTCTATAAACATCCTTACACCTCCTCTTAAAAATTTAAATTCATACTAAAATATATTCCACCTCCAATCCCTCAGTCAATGTCAAAATTTGATATTTTTATGTCAAAATTTGATTATTAAAGAATATATTTATTTTGAACCCCTTCTCTTCGCACCAAAAAAAGATATGGTTAATTGTTTATGTGAGGCTCAATCTTTTTAAGGATTATTGGAAGCTATTAGGAAGTCTTAAACTCAACTTTGACACCTTAATTTTTGAAAATTATGTATAGATGAGGGTTTTGGTCAATTTTTTGTTTTTTTGAGTTCACTATGGAGGTCTTCCCTTATAATTTCTCTATAACAAATCGCAAATAGAACAAGGTTTTATCATTTCTCTTCCCTTACAAACTCTCTAATATCGCAGGTAGAATCTTCATCCCATACCTCTTCCCCTTTACCTCTATCCAATCTACCATCAGCCCCTTTGATATGCATCCCATCATTCCCCAAAATATGAATAGATTAAATCTTTACCTACTAGCCTGGAAAGGTTCCATATATTATTGCATATCCTTTTTCTTAGATTGAATAGTCACAAATTAATTTTTTCTTCTTTTCCTCCAAAAATATCTCCCTTTTTAATTTTCGCTCCAAGAGAAAAGTCATAGGCTGGCATAACTTTCTTCCCTTCTAACTGAAGAGTTTTAATTAATATTGCAGAGTTATTACCGCATGCAACTATAATTCCTTCCTTTCTTATTTCAACAATCTCCCCTGGTTTCTTAAAATCAAATTTTTCTTCAAGGGGCAGAGTCTCAATTACTTTTAGCATTTTCCCATTCCAGTAAGTAAAAGTCCCAGGCCAGCCAAAAAGCCCTCTTACAAGCCTATCAATCTCTTCAGCTGTTTTAGACCAATCAATCAAACCATCTTCTTTTTTTATCTTTGGAGCGTATGTAGCAAGGGCATGATTTTGAGGGATTCTCTTAAAATCTCCTTTCTCAATGGAATCTATAGCTGATAAAAGCAGGGATGTTCCTATGGGTATCATTCTTTCTCTAAGTTTATCAACCCTCTCCCTTTCTCCGATCTCTATCTCCTTTTGAAGAATAATATCTCCTTCATCCATTTTTTCATTTATAAAAAATACTGTTACCCCTGTCTTTTGCTCTCCATTTATTATTGCCCAGTTGATTGGAGCTGCTCCCCTCAATTTTGGAAGGAGGGAGAAATGAAGATTTATTATCCCTAATTTTGGAATTTCAATTATTTCCTGTGGTATAATTTTCCCATAAGCAACTACAACTCCAAGCTGAGGCTCCAATTCCTTCAATTTTTCAAATATCTCTTGATTCTCTTTCAATCTATCAGGCTGTAAAACTGATATTCCGTATTTTATAGCAATTTTTTTTATCTCTGGAGGTGAAGGCTCAAGACCCCTTCCCTTTGGCTTATCAGGAGAAGTAATAAGGGCTTTCACATTTTGACCGCTTTCAATTAAAGAAACAAATGGATTAATAGAGATCTCATCAGAACCAAAAAAGATTATGTCCATTATTTCTGAAGGAGTTTTTTCAGCCTGTTTCTTATTATTCTTCTTTTTAGAGGAGAAAGATGGTCAAT
>JBDRZZ010000037.1 GCA_039804165.1 candidate division WOR-3 bacterium | reverse complement strand
AATAGGAGGAAATATGAAAGGGATGAAAATATTTAATTTAAAAGGTAAAATCCAAAAGACAAGATTCAACAAAATTAAAGAAAAAGTAAAATTTATGTATTTCTGTGTTTTTCTATTGGTTCTAATTATAGCCCTTAACTCGCAAGGGCTTTCTTCTGATAAAGAAGACTTAAAAATAATTAAAAAAGTTGCAAAAGCTGAAGAATTTTTAATATCTTCAAAAAATCTTAAGGAGGCAAAATGGCTAAAAATCTGCATCAGTGAGAAAAAGAAAGTAGGAAAGGAAGATACGGAAATAAGAATTTATCTTCCGTTTCTTGAAACATTACTAAAATCAAGCAAAAACTGCAGAATAAGAAATGAAAAAACTGAAATAAATCTCAGAGGAATTATCCAAGATCTCAAAAGAATTGGCTCAATGGAACTGTTCCTCTTTGAAGATGAAGAATCTGTTATCAAAATATGGCTGGAGTAATAAAGCTTTTAAATCCTATTAAAGGATAATTCGTTTTATAGATACTTTAGATACTGAATTCAACTTTACTCTGCCATCTCGGATAGAAAACCTCTTCGTTACTTTTTAAAATTTTTTGGAAATCCAAAAAATTAGAAGTAAAATAAAAAATGTGCAAAGAAAAATTCTTGCCATTTTGGTAACAGATCTTGAAGGTTTTTCCGGGCTTTCCTTCCAGACTGAAAGAGAGTTTATTGAAAATTTTATAAAAGAACACAGGAAACTGGTTGAAGAGATTATCTCAAAACATGGCGGGAAAATAATAAAAACTCTCGGAGACGGTTTTCTGTGCGTATTTGAGACTGTTACCTCAGCAGTTAACGCAGGAAAAGCTTTACAGGAACACTCCATTCCTGAAGCCCCAAAGGATATAAAAAAACCAAGGTTAAAAATAGCTATCCATGTTGGAGAAGTGGGAATTGATGATGAAGGCGACATTCATGGCGACGCTGTCAATCTTGTCTTCAGACTCTCTCAATCAGTGAAGGGAGGATGTATTTGCATCACAGAAGAAGCTTATAGAATAAGTAAAACTTCTGAATATGAAGCAATTCCACTAATTCCTTTCCAATTTAAGGGTTTTCCCCATCCTGTAAACATATATTCAATTCCCACCCATTATAAAGAAAGGAAACCTTTAATTGCTACTGATGATGGAAAACCAGCTTTTAAAATAGCCCCCTGGTGGAGGAGACTAGTCTCTTTTTATATGGATGTTCTAATTTTTATGAGCTCGTTAGGTATAATATCAGGAATTCTCATACATCCATTAATAAAAGTTTCTCCACCCCTTCCTAAGCCTGGCGAATCAAAACCGGTGGTGCAAATGGAAACACCCGCAGGAAAATTAAAAGCATACGATAAGAAACTTGAACTTGAAACTCCTGTTGGTCATGTGGAGGCTGAGCCTGGAAAAATTGTTGTGCAAAAGGAAAGCAAGCCTGTCCTTGAACTCAACTATTTCCATTTAACAGGAATAGAAATGATAATCTTTGCAATATATCTATCCCTTTTCTTGGCTTTATGGAAGGGTAGAACCCCAGGAGACTGGCTCACTCAGATAAGAGTTGTCCAGCAGGAAAGCGGACTTCCACCCACTATTTTTCAATCTATAATTCGCTCTATCCTCCTTATCGCTCTAATTCTCCCCGCAGGTCTTGGAATGCTCCTCCCCTACCTCTTTTCAAGAAGGCTTGTCCATGACCAACTGACAAAGACAATAGTGGTAAGGGAAATCCCAATTAAGTAGACAAATAAAGTCAAACAAGGCTTGACCCACTTCAAAATGCTGTAGAGGATATAGGGAATCAAAATCATAGTATCTTTGTCTTTTCCGGTATTTTGTCCTTTTGTATTTGGCTGATACCTTATATCTTCTCAGAACATATCTCACTGTAGAAGGTTTGACCAGGAACCCCCTCTCAGTTAGAATCCTTGCGATTCTTTCTCTTCCATATCCAGTTTTCTTTGCGGTAGCGATTATCAACCTAAAATCCCTTTTTTTATTATTATTAATAACTATGGCTTTCACAATTGAACAGAAAATAGGTAAGCATGTATATCTTTATGAAGTTGAAAGTTACTGGGACTCTCAGAAGAAACAAGCAAGGCAGAGAAGAAAATATATTGGGAAGAAGGATTTGAGAACAGGAGAAGTTCTCAAACCAAGAAAAGGGATGAGACCCTTGCTTTCCCGAAGCTTTGGTCATGTATATCTTCTCAAAAAGATAGCAGAAAGGATAGGACTACTGAAGGCTTTAGAGTTTGCATTTGGAGAGGAGATGGCAAAAGATATTATCTCTCTGGTTTTCTATGAGATTTCAGAAGCGAGACCTCTTTATCTATTCAAGCTCTGGGCTGAAGATAGCTATCTTGAAGATTGTAATTCTCTAAGCTCTCAGCAGATAAGCAATCTTTTAGAGAAGATAGGGAGTATGGAGGAAGAGAGGGAAAGGTTCTTTTGGAAATGGATAAAGATGCAAGGGGAGATAAAAGCCATTATTTTTGACATAACCTCTATCTCCTCTTACTCCAAATTCATTGAATCTCTGGAATGGGGATATAACCGAGATGGGGAGAATCTTCCTCAGATCAATTTTGGAATAATTGTTGGTGGTGATTCAGAACTTCCATTAAGCTATAGAATCTACCCAGGGAGTATTCCTGATGTCTCCACATTAAAGAACATACTCAATCATTTAAAATCCTTTGGATTGAAAGAGTATCTCTTTGTTTTGGATAGAGGATTTTACAGTGAGACGAATATAGCTGAGATGGATAGAGAGGGTATAGGGTTCATCTTACCCATGCCTCTTGGCAGAAAGATAGCGGGCGCGCTAATCTCAAAGAACAAGAAGGCACTTTCCTCACCTCTTTCTGGTTTTTATCTTCAGAAGCATGCACTTTTTCATGTAAAGAGGGGGGTAAAGGTATCTGGGATATCAGTTCAAGCGCATCTTTATTTGGATGAGAAGAGGAGGGCAGAGGAGATAGAGGGACTGATGAGGAAGCTTGTAGAGATAGAGGATGGAGTAAGGGGGAGGAGATTTCTGAGGGGGGGAGATCAGAGATTTCTGAGGGGGGAGGAGGTAGAGAGGTTTATAGAAGAGAGGATAAAGGGAGGGAAGAAACTTTTCTCTATCAGGGTAAGGGATGGGAAAGCTAAGTTAGTGAGGAAGGAGAAGGTGCTCTCAAGGCTGATGGAAAGGATGGGCAAGATGATAATAATCACCAATAGAGAAGGGTTGGGGAGGGAAGAGATTTTGCTTTTATACAGGAGGAAAGATAGGATAGAGAAGCTATTTGATGTGATGAGGACCAGGGTTTTGAATTTTTAGTCGCATGTTCCTCTCTCTTACCCCCTTCTTTCTCTCTATTACCCTGGTTTATATCTCTTAACCAGATAAAGAGAGAAAATTGACTTAAGTAAGAGTTTTTAATATTATTTATATAAAGGAGAAAAATCAATGATAGGTAAATCTGTATGCTTGGAATGTGGAAAACCACTACCAGAAGGAATGAAGGAGTGTCCTTATTGTTCTACTAAAACTGTGAACATTGCTACACCTGAATTTCCAAAAATCCCTGGTTATAAAGTTTTGCAATTTATAGGTGAAGGAGGTATGGGAAAGGTATATTTGGCACGGGATGAACTTCTCGGACGTCTTGTTGCTATTAAAATATTATCTGAAAAAACAGTCCAGGACAGAGAAGCTAAAGCTCGATTTTTGCGTGAAGCCCAAGCAATGGCAAGCATTGAACATCCTAATATTGTCCGAGTGTATAATTTCGGAGAAAGTGAAAAAAGGACATATATTGTTATGGAGTATATAGATGGCGAGCCCCTTTCTAAAAAAATAAAAACTCTCGGAAAACTCTCATTAGAAGACGCGCTTAAAATTTTAAGACAAGTAATTTCAGCTTTGGAAGCAGTATGGGAAAGGGGTATAGTTCATAGAGATATAAAACCCTCTAATATCCTAATAGATAAAAAGAATCAAATTCATATAACAGATTTTGGACTAGCGAAGCCATTAAAAATGGAAGGAGGTATTACTTTAACGCCTTCGGGGTACATTTTAGGAACACCGTATTATGTATCTCCTGAACAGGCACAGGGAAAGCAGACAGACTTCCGAAGTGATATTTATTCGGTGGGGATTATGTTCTACGAAATGTTAACAGGTAAGCCACCATTTGAAGGGAATACTCCATTTTCAATCGTTGATAAACATTTGCATGAGCCACTTCCCTCAGTTAAAGAGACCCTACCTTACATCCCTGATGGCGTTTGTCGACTTTTAGAAAAGATGACCCAAAAAGATATGAATAAGCGCCCCTCATCCTACAATGAAATTATTAAAGAGATAGATACTATTTTAGTAAGAGATACAGAGAAATTATCAATTCTAAAAAACTTTCATTTAACAATTAGAAAGGCATATCAACCTAAACAAGCTATTATTGCGGTAAGTCTAATACTTTTAATTATTCTGTCGTTCTTTATAGCCAAACCATTCTTAACTAAGCATAAAGAAACACCTCTTACCGATTATGAGAAAAAGGAGTTTATAATAGCGATTGCTCCTTTTTATGGACCGGATGAGGATTCCGCTAAAGAAGGGAAACTAATGGCAGCGCTTTTAGAAAAAGTCATTAAAGAAGAACTTAAAAAAGAAGATATAAAAGTCATTGGAACAGAAAAAATAAAAATACCAGTTCATAATCACGATGAAGCCCAGGCATTAGGGGAGTCACTTGGTGCTGGTTTAGTTATTTGGGGTGAGACATATTCAGTAAGAAGTGAAACAGAAATTCAACCTTACTTCACAATTATTCCTGAAAAAAAACAATTGAAAGAGGAAAAGGAAGAAGAACTTGAACTGCTAAAAGGCAGGCTCTTAGATTTATCTTTTCCTTCAGAAGAAAAAATAGCTGCCCAGGCAGTGGTTATCAAATCTGAAATACCCAATCAGATAGAACTAAGGAAAATAACCGCCAAAGGTATTAGTGATATGGTTCTTCTTATGGCAGGGATACGCAAACTCTATATAGAAGATAATGCTAAGGAAGCCTTGTCCCTTTTTTCTCAGGCATCCAAGACCTCAGAGACCCTTCGATATAAAGCCTTGGCATTGTTAAGGCTCAATAAAAAAGATGAAGCAATTATGGCATTAAATGAGTCTGTTTCCCTTGATCCCCGAGACGCTCAGAGCTATGCAGTCTTAGGAGATTTGTTTATGGGGGAAGGAAGATATATAGATGCGCTTTCAGCATATAAAAAAGCTGCGGAAACCGGGAAGCACCATACAACTCAAAAGGCAATCTTTTATGATGGTAAACTTTATATAAAAGAAACATTTAAAAGAGCAAATAAAGAAACAGATTCGGGCTATTTACTTGCTCTTGATCCAGATACAGGAAGAGTAATAGAACGACACAGAATCCCTGGCTATATAAAAAATCTTACTTACAAAGATGATTGTATCTACATTACCTATTCCTATTATCCTAAAAGCGGTAGTTATTTTACCGTTTCTTTTACCCATGGTAAATTTGATCGTCCCATTTTTTATGGGATAGCTCTTCTTCGATTATACGGCGTTTGGAGTGGATCATATCTGTCATCGAATTTTACATACGAAATATCAAATCCTCATTTGTTTCCTAAACCAAAATTTAGATTGGCTCCTGCAAAGGAAATAAAAAAAGAGCTACCATGTGATTTTAAGGAACTGGAGGTAGCTCTTAGAAAAGCCATCGAAGAGGATCCTACTCAGCCCTGGTATCTCTTCTTTTTAGGACAGGCTTTATGGGCACAAGGAAGAAGCGAAGAAGCAATAAATGTATGGGAGGCAATATTCTCTAGGGATTACCCTGCTATCCCCTATTACGAATTTATGTGGATGGCTTATTACTTTGAACTTTTCTCTCAACGAGAATGGGCAGACAAAGCATATTTGAAAGCATATAAACTTAAGAAAATCTTGCCTTCACTTGATTATTCAACATTTTTAGAAAGAGGTCTTACAGGATTTAGAAGAATATTTTCTCATTTGAACCAAAAACCTAATAACGATGCTAATAAAGAGAGAATATATCTATGGCTTAACCGCATGAGAGAGCTCACAGGAATATGTATAGAAGGAGATGATTTAATAGCTATATTATGGGAACAATACTTTTTAAATCATGGTGAAGTTTCGAGGGCAAAAAATGAATCCAAATATTTAGCTAAAGCGAAAATGCATCCATTTAATCTTATAAAATCTCTAACTCTTTTAAATTATAGTATATTACTTTCAGTCACAACTTTAATTAGCTTTTTTGTAATGATAATTATAGTAATAACCAAGTCCATTAAAATTTGTTTTTACAAAAGAACCCAGGCTAAATCTTCAGGTCTTGGAAGTCCTGCATTATCTCGTATAATTAAATTGTTGTCACTATTTTTCCTATTAGCAATGTTACCAATAATATTCTCGCTAATTAGGGATTTCGACTATATAAAATATCATTGGTCAATTCTCATCATTATTGTAGGCTTGGCAATTATATCACTTTTTGTCTTTTTCCTATATAGAAAAGGCATTAGTTTATCAAACATATTTAAGAACATTTCTTCGAAAGAACGAAATGCTATCCTTCTGGCCTCAATTTTTGCTATTTCCGCCCTCTTTTTAGCTATTTTTAGTTACTTTCACTTTGAGAACTTATTTTACATAAGTTATCCATCTCATGGAACTGACAATATTGGCTCTGATTTAAGTGTATATGAGACCGAGAAAATGTTGAAAGGAAGAGACTCAAAAGAAAAAATTTATGTGTTAGCTGTTATTAATCACATAGCAGGCAATAAAGAAAGGTCGTTCAGTCTCTATCAATCTTTGAAAGACGTTCATCGTGCTGAAAAAAATCTTGAGGCTCTCAAAAAAAACATTTTCATACCTCCTTACTCTCTAACTTCAGCTGATTTATATAAGGCATTTTCTCCATTATTAATAAGAATTGCTTTGAAGAAAACCTGGCAAAATATTTATTTTAAAGCGTTTCTTTTATTTTTTGTTATTTTATTCTTAATTTTTACCTTTATTCCACCTGATAAGAGTATTATTATAGAAACAAAACCTAAAAGGAAGCTTGCAATATCAAAATTTATATTTTCATTTATACCAGGTGTCTATGACATTAGCAATGGAGCTCCTTTGCGGGGCTATGTGGCTCTATTGCTTTTTGTTTTCGTCACCATAGCATTGATTGTATTTAATTCCTTTTTAGCTACTGGAAGGTTTACCTTCTTGATAGATTATTCATGGGAGACATACAAGATCTATTTTCCTCCAGAGGTCTTACACTCAATTGAAACAAAAACGCTTCCATTATATTATTACTGGAAAATACTCAAAATATACCCATATATAAATATACTATTTTTAGCTCTAATCCTAGCTTTCCTAATTTCACTTACATTGCATGTTTCACTTATTCCGAAAATCTGGCGCATTCAAAAAAGTGAAGTAATAAAAGTCTAATATTTAAAAAAACCCTAAATTTTTTATTTAGACCTTTTACGGGTAAAAAATGAATTTAGACAAATTCTTACTTTCCCTACTCTTACTTTGTTTTAAACTTTTGGATTCTATTGTTGCCTCTTTCTGTTATGTAAACATAACCAGAACCATCCACTGCAATCCCGCAAGGCAAAAGAAACTGTCCATCTTCAGAACCCTTAGAACCCCATTTTGAAACAAATTCTCCATTAGAGGTAAATTTTTGAATCCTATTGTTCCTCCAGTCTACTACATATACATACCTAGAGCTATCGACTGCAATCCCAAATGGAAAGTTAAACTGTCCATCACCAAAACCGGTAGAGCCCCATTTAGTAACAAATTCTCCTTTTGAATTGAATTTTTGAATTCTCCAATTATATCTATCCACAACATAAACATTTGCTAAGCTATCTATTGCAATTCCTAATGGCATACGAAAATATCCATTATCAGAGCCACTAGAACCCCATTTTCCAACAAACACTCCATTAGATGTAAATTTTTGAATCCTATTTTGGCCTGTATCAGCTACATAGACAAAGCCTGAATTATCAACAGCAATCCAATAAGGAAAGTAAAACTCTCCGTTCCCAAAGCCTTTGGATCCCCATTTTAGAACAAACTCCCCGTTAGATGTAAATTTCTGGACTCTGCAATTATCCCTATCTACAACATAAACATATCCTAAGTTATCAACTGCAATACCGCAAGGAAATTTAAAATTTCCATCACCTGAACCTTTTGATCCATATTTCAAAACAAATTTTCCCTCAGAGGTAAATTTCTGAATTCTGTGATTATTCCTATCTGCTACATAAACATACCCATTAGAATCAGCTGCTATCCCGCACGGAAAGTTAAACTGTCCATCTCCAGAACCCTTAGAACCCCATTTTGAAACAAAGGTAAAAATGTGTGGATGTGATGAGCTATCCTCTTGTGATTTCTTATTCTCATTCGTATAATCGATTTGTGATAATAAAAGAAGGGAAGAAAGCACAAGGAGAAAAACAAAAATTAACATCCGCAAACAATAAATTTTTCTACTAAAGCTCTTATTTTTACCTCTCATCTTTCACCTCCTCTCCCTTTTAAAGACTGTTCAATAACTTGTAAAGGCTCATAAATTAAGCCTTTGCAAGCTATTTTCATTTCCCATTTACCGCAATTCATTGTAAAATTTAATATTAAAACAGGAGGTCATTAGATGAGAAGGTTTAAACAACTGAGTTTCGTTGACATTAAAATCTCTTCCCTCATACCACCCAATGACCCCCTTAAAATCCTTTTTGACTCCATTGACTTCTCTTTTATCTATGAGCTTGTCAAAGACCGCTACTCCAAAGAAGGAAGAGAAGGTTATGACCCAGTCTCCCTCTTTAAGGCTATCCTTCTTATCTATCTCGGTTTCGCAAACTCTGAAAGAGACCTTGAGGAGAAGCTCCGTTTTGATGGTCGTCTCTCTTTCCTTTGCGGATTCTCCTATGGTGAGACCCCTAAACATAACACTTTCCATTATTTCAGAGAAAGACTCGGAGTAG
>JBDRZZ010000036.1 GCA_039804165.1 candidate division WOR-3 bacterium | reverse complement strand
GATGCTCCATGGTATAGTGGGGTTACCGAGAATACAAAAGAGAAAGAAAATAAACCGAGAAGTGAGATTGTTCTTCCCGGAAGTATTGTAAAACTCAATTCTGAAGGTGCCGTTGTTTACGATGTAACTGGAAGAGAGGTTATTAGATTAACCGGTGACTTATGGGATTTAAAAAATGCACAAGGTGAAGAAGTGAGTGGTGGGATATACTTTATTATCAACGAAAAGACAAAAGAGAAAGTAAAAGTTGTCCTTCCGGTAAAATAAAGAGAAGCCTTACAATAAGAATGGAGGCTGATCAGCCTCCATTCTTATTTTCATCCTTTTACGTCATAAATTCTCAATGAAACTTTCCCTGTCCAATCATCTACAAAAGGTGTATAAGCTATGCTAACTTTTTTACTGTCTTTGATCGAGCTAATCTTATCTCCAAGAGAAAAACCAATCCCAGAGAAATATTTATCTTTATCTTTAAACACGAATTTTAAATGATTATTTCCAACAATATTTGGTGAACATACTAATTCTATATCCTGTGCCGCAAAAACAGGTTTTGGATTCCCAATTCCAAATGGACCCAGCTCTTCTATATTTCTTACTAATTTTTCATCAACCCAATAAAGAGAAAGAGGAAAATCTATAAAAAGCTCCTTTAGTGAAATTTTCCCTTCCATTCTCCTTTCCACTTCCTTTACAAAAGCATTTTTAAAATCTTCAATATTTTCTCTCTTTATGGAAAATCCACAAGCTTGAGAATGCCCTCCGAATTTCTCCAAAAAATGAGATAAACCCTTAATGCAATCCGTAATATTGAAACCCGGAATACTTCTACCCGAACCTCTGCAAATTCCTTCTTTCTCGGAAATAAGAATTGTGGGCAAATAAAATTCCTCCACAATCTTAGAAGCAACAATCCCTATAACACCCTCATGCCAATTCTTTCCTGAAATCACAACCCCGGGAATATCTTCTCCATAAGACTCAATAATTTTTAAGGCATCAGCATAAATTTCTTCCTGTATTTTTTTTCTCTCAATATTACTTTTCTCTAATTTGGCAGAAATTAATTCTGCTTCTCGTTTATTATAAGTAAGAAGTAAACGAACAGCTTCTTTTGCTTCTTCCAGTCTCCCAATTGCGTTAATTCTTGGAGCAAGAATAAAAGCGATATGCCAAGCGTCGATCTTTTCCTTTTTAAATCCAGCTGTATTAAACAAAGAAACAATTCCGGGTCGCCGTCCTTCATTCATTATTTTTAATCCAAGAATTGTTATTACTCTATTTTCTCCAGTTAAAGGAACAACATCCGCTACGGTCCCAAGAGCAACGAGATCGAGATTCCAAAAGAGAAAATTCTCTCTTAGTCCTATAATTTTTGTAATAGCTTGACAAAGTTTAAAGGCAATCCCAACCCCTGCAAGTTCCTTATAGGGATATTTTTCTGACAAATGAGGACTTATTACAATCTCAGCAGGATTTTCGCTTTCTGGCAAATGATGGTCTGTAACAATAACTTCCATACCAAGCTCTTTTGCTCTTTCTATCTCTAAAACAGAATTTATCCCACAATCTACAGTAATTAAAAGTTCTGTTCCGTTTTTCTTCAATTCTTCAATTCCTGCTTTATTTAATCCATACCCTTCTTCCAGGCGATGGGGAATATAAAAATCAACCTCTGCTCCCAATTTTCTCAAAAACGCCAACATTAATGAAGTTGCAGAAATCCCATCCGCATCAAAATCACCAAAGATAGAGATCTTCTTCCTTCCTCTTACGGCTTCCAATATCTTTTCGCTTGCCTTTCCCACGTTATCAAGAAGAAAAGGGTCGTTTAAATCTTTAGGAGAAGGATTAAGAAAAGAATCAAAGTTTGAAATCCCTCTTACTTTTAAGAGAAATTTTATAATGGACTCTGGTTTTTTATCTTGTGGAGGATCCTCGCTTCTAAAGATCCATCTCATTTAAGTTCTCCTACAAAATCACCCCCAAGAACACTTTTAATTACAACAGGATAGATCTCTCCAACCTTAATTTTAAAATTACCAGGAATCCAAACAACAGGATCTATTTCTGGAGCGGAAGACTTCATTCTTCCAAAATATTCTCCACTTTCCTTTCCATCAATTAGAACTTCAACCACCTTTCCTATAAATTTTTTACTTCTCTCCTCCATTTTCCTCTCTATTATCTTCGAGATCTCCCTCATTCTTTCTTTTATTATTTTCTTTTTAAGGCAAGGCATATAATAAGAAGTGCTCCCTTCTTCAGGAGAATACTCAAAAATTCCTATATGGTCAAAATTAGATTTCTCTATGAAATCACAAAGCTCTTTAAAATCTTCTTCCTTCTCTTCCGGAAAACCAATAATAAAAGTAGTCCTAACAGTAAACTCTCCAACTTTATCAATCATCTCTAATAATTCTTCTATCTCTTTCCTTCCGTAACCTCGTCTCATATAAGAAAGAACTGAATCGGAAACATGCTGGAAGGGGATATCAAGATAATTTATCAGATTTGAAAAGTTATGAATTATCCTAAGCAATTCATCAGAAATTGAAAGAGGATGAAAATAAAGAAACCTAATCCATCCTGGGAAAAGAGGTGCAATTTCACCAATTAACTTTGAAAGATTCTCACCCTCACCTAAATCTTTCCCCCAAGAAGTTGTATTTTGTCCAACAACTATTAATTCCTTTACTATAGGAGGAAGACTTTTTATTTCCTCTTTTATTAAAGAAATCCCTTTTGAGCGCGAGCCACCTTTTATCTTAGGAATTATGCAAAAGCTACACTTAAAATCACAGCCTTCTTGAATTTTTAAATACCTATAATGGGAAGGGGTAACAGAAGGACTGTTTAAAAAAATACTTCTCCCCAAAAATCCAGAATTAGAAGTAACTTCGGATTTTCCTTTAATAATTAATTCTGGGAGTTTTTCTATTGAACCGGTTCCTACAATAAGGTCTATCTCCTCTAAATTTTTCTTCAGTTCTTCCCCATATCTCTGTGCCAGACATCCTACAACCACAAACAAAGCATCCTTATTCTTCTCTCTTAGATTTAGAATTGTCTCAATAGACTCTAAAACTGCTTCTTTTATAAAAGCACATCCATTTACAACAATAATATCTGAATCTTCTGGAGTTTCGGATAAGTTAAAATTATAAGAATTAATAAGATTATTTATGATAGCTTCACTATCAGATTCGTTTCTCGGGCAACCAAGAGTCTCTAAATAGAAAGTCTTTTTCACCTTTTAAGAGAAAAGACATCTTTTGGAGTTTTAGCAGTTTTAAGAATTTTTAATGCTACTTGAATGTGTTCATCTTCTGGAATGCTTGCCTCATACCTCCCTTTAATCCCTTTTTTATTATAAGCCACTCTTATCTTAAGTTCCCTTTTTATTTCATTTAGGGACTTATCCCACTCCTCTTCCGAAAATCCTATTGGTTTTCCAGTCTCCCTTTGGAGATACTCCTTTACCCTTCTTAAGATTTCTCTACTCACATCTTCTGTCAATTTTACAGTGTCTGGAAAGTTCTTAAGAAACTCAATATTCTCTGCAAATTCTAAAGAATCCTTCTTTAAAGATTCTTTCACCTTACTCTTAAAAGCTTCAATCATAGAAGGTGTAACCTCTTCAACACCTGGATGCTTTGCAAGATACTCAACAACAAAATCAAAACTATATCTATATATTCTCTCAAAGAAAGGGGAATATTTTATTTCTAAAACAGAGTCAGGAACAATGCCACCCCCTCCTTTCACCTTTCTATGTAATGGCCCTTTTGTATAATAAATCCTTGTTGTATCTTTTACTAATTCTCTATCAATGCATCTCCCAGAAGGAGTGTGGTATCGAGCTATTGTCAATTTAAGGGCTCTATTTCCAGGAAGACGATAAATTCTTTGGACAGAACCCTTCCCAAAAGTCCGAGAACCAATTAAAAGACCTCGATCCCAATCTTGAATCGCTCCTGCAACAATTTCAGAACCACTAGCGGAGAAAGAGCTCACCAAAACTACAAGAGGATACTCTGAATAAGCCCCATCATCAGAATAATAAAAATCTTTTGTGTTTTTGCCTTCTGTATAAACAATTTCTTTCTTTTTCTCTATAAAGAAAGAAGCTACCTTTGCTGCCACATCAAGAATTCCCCCAGGATTATTCCTTAAGTCTAAAATAAACTTATTCGCTCCAAGATCAATAAGAGAATCAAGAACAACTTTCAATTCATTAGGAGTAGTTTTACTAAAAGAATTTATGGCTATATAACCTATATTAGGTTTAATTAATCCTGCATATGGAACAGATTTAATTTTAATTATTGCTCTTACAATAGTATAATCAATTGGCTTATCCATCCCTTCTCTGGAAATTGTAAGAGTGACTTTTGTTCCAGGAGCCCCCCTCATCATAGACACAGCTTTATCCAAATCCATATCTTTAGTAGAAATTCCATCTATCTTAATTATCTTGTCTCCCTGGAGAAGACCTGCCTCATAAGCAGGAGTCCCTTCAATAGGAGCAATGATTGTTATATACTCACCCCTCTTCGATACCTGTATACCTAACCCTCCAAATTCACCTTCTGTATGAATCATTAGATCCTTAAAATCCTTTTCTTTAAGATAAGAACTATGACTATCAAGTGTATCTACAATTGCCTCTATGGCACGTTCCAATAACTCTGTTATATCTACGTCATTAACATAGTTATCATTTATAATTCTTAAAACCTGTTCTATAGAGTTTATGGCAGTAAAAACGTTTAAAGAAGAATAAATAAAACCAACTAAAGCAATAATAACAAGAGCAACCAAAAAACTATATTTCTTTTTTTTCTCCATTAAACTCCTCCCCCAAAAAATCAATGATTTTTTCTTTTATTTTTTTATGAGTCTCTTCTATAGAACCCCGAGCATTAATTAAAACAACCCTTCCCGGATTTCCTTTGGCTATCTTAAGATAAGCTTTTCTAACTTTTCTATGAAATCTTAAAGGTTCCTTTTCAATCCGATCCGGTTTTTTTATCCTATTTTTTGCAATAGCAGGATCTACGTCAAGCAAAAAAGTTATATCTGGCTCTCTCTTACTAAATAAACTTAATTTCTTAAGTAATTCTATTTCATTTTCATTTATCCCTCTGCCCACTCCCTGATAAGCAAAGGTAGAATCAAAATATCTATCCGAAATTACAATTTTATTTTTATTAAGGTTTGGTTCAATAACCTCTGTAAGATGACTAGCCCTATCTGCTAGATATAAAAAAAGTTCTGTATATTTATTTATTTTACTTTCCCCCTTAAGAAGAATCTTCCTAATCTTTTCCCCAATTTTAGTCCCTCCAGGTTCTTTAGTAAGACAAACATCAAATCCTTTTGTTTTTAGCCACTTATACAATAAACCTGCTTGCAGTGTTTTACCCGAACCTTCCACACCCTCAAAAGTTATAAAAACACCTCTTTTTTTCTTATTATTTCTATTTTTTTGGTTTCTTCCTATATTTTTCAATAAATTCTTCGGTTTTTTGCTTTGCTATAGAATCAGGATACTGCTTTGGAGGAGATTTCATTAAATAAGAAGAAGGTTCTATTAATGCTCCTCCAATTTTATGATTAAGGGCAAGTTTCATTATTCTAATTGCGTCTATTATTACTCCTGCGGAATTCGGTGAATCCCAAACTTCTAATTTCAACTCAATATTAAGTGGAACATCTCCAAAAGTTTGCCCTTCTAACCTCATATAAGCCCATTTCCTATCAGCAAGCCATTCTATATAATCAGAAGGTCCTATGTGAATGTTCTCTTTACCAATGTCATAAGGAAGAAGAGAAGTAACAGCTTGCGTTTTTGACTTCTCCTTAGAAACAAGTCTTTCTCTCTCTAACATATTTAAGAAATCTGTATTTCCACCCACGTTTAATTGGAACGTCCTTTTAAGCCTAACCCCTCTATCAAGGAAAAGCTGAGTTAAAGCTCTATGAACAATTGTAGCTCCAACTTGAGATTTAATATCATCTCCTATAATAGGAAGCCCCTTTTCCTTGAACCTATCAGACCAATACTTTGAAGAAGCTATAAAAACGGGAATTGCATTTATAAATCCAACCTCTGCCTGAAGAGCTTGCTCTACATACCATTTTGTTGCCTCTTCACTTCCTACAGGTAGGTAGCTAATCATTATTTCTGCTCCAGTATCCTTAAGAACTTTTACAATATCTACAGTTGAACCAGGAGCTTTCTTTATCACATTCGCAAGATATTTACCAATTCCATCGTGGGTCATTCCTCTTTGCACCTTAACACCAAGTTTTGGAACATCTGTAAATTTATAAGTATTGTTTGGAGGAGCAAAAATTGCCTCTGAAAGATCCTTCCCAACCTTCGTAACATTTATATCAAAAGCAGCGACAAACTCAATATCTCTAATGTGGTATCCACCTAAATCTACATGCATAATTCCGGGAATAGACTGATTTGGATCTGCATTCCTATAATAATAAACCCCTTGAACAAGTGAAGAAGCACAATTTCCAACACCAACTATTGCAACTCTAATTTTATCATCATCCATTAGCTACCTCCCTTTTTCAGCCGTTCATAAGCAATTATCATTCTTTGAACAGCTGTTATATTCGCTCCAAAAGCTATTATTCCAATTACATAAATTATCTTCTCTGGTATTAAAACCAGACCAATAATCAAAAGAACAATTCTTTCTGTCCTCGTAAACAAACCTTCTTTAATTTCAATTTCCAACCCTTCTCCTCTTGCTCTTACATAACTTGTAATATAAGCTCCTAAAAAAGCCACCACACAAAAAGCAAAAAGAAGCTTACTCTTACCTCCTAAAGCTATAGAAAAAAATATAAAAAACTCTGCGTATCTGTCAAGGGTCGAATCAAGAAAAGCCCCAAATTTTGATGTTTTCTCTTTCATTCTGGCAACCTCTCCATCAATTGCATCTAAGATCGAACCAAAAATTAAAATTATCCCTCCTATTCTAAAAAAACCTTTCCAAATAAATATGGAAGAAAAAAACACAATTAAGAAACCAATAAAAGTTATAAGATTTGGGGGGAGAAAGGAAAATAATTTAACAAGTGGGTAAAGAAGCTTCTTCCCTTTTTCCCTTAAGCTATCCCAGACCAATTCTTTCCTCCAATTAAAACCACAAATTCTCCTTTTAATTCTGGCATATTATCAATAATTTCGTTTGCCTTTCCTCTAATTACTTCTTCGTAGATCTTTGTCATCTCTCTTGCAAGAACTATAAACCTATCCGGTAAGATTTCTCTTATCTCAATGAGAAGTTTTTCTATCCTCCTTGGAGACTCAAAAAAAATGACTGTTCTTTCCTCCCCTTTTAGAGATTCTAAAATCTTTCTCCTTTTTCCTTCCTTTTTTGGAAGATAACCTTCAAAAATAAATTTATCTGAAGGAAGTCCCGAAAGAATAAGGGCATTTATCAAAGAACAAGGGCCTGGTAGGCTAGTAAAAGGTTGTTTTTCTTTTATTAAATGTTTAACAAGATAAAAACCTGGATCTGAGATAAGAGGAGAGCCGGCAGAGGTAATAAAAATAAAGTCCTTCCCTTCTTGGAGTTTATTCAGAATCCAGGAAGTCATCTTTTCTCTATTATAATCGTTAAAAGTTTTAAGAGGTTTTTTAATCCCATAATGCTCTATCAAAATTTTTGTCCTTTTCTTATTCTCGCAAATAATATAATCTACCTCTCTCATTATCCTAATAACCCTATAAGTAATATCTTCAAGATTTCCAATTGGAGTTGCAGCAAAATAAACCAAATTACTCTATATCTAACCTGGAAAGTTTAGACTTTTCAAAAAATCCAGTTTTTTTCAAAGCAAAACGATAATCTTTTAAAGAGTTATGAATAATTATGTCTGTTTTTCTTCCAAGAACAACAAATATTGCATCTGCGAATTGATCAATCCAAGCTGCGAACGCTTCTGTTATCTCTTCATCTGTTCCAATAAAAGGAGTATAGGTAATTTTAAGATCTTCCTCAATCTTAAAATTTTTCAGAATTTCCCATTTTTCCCTTACATTTTCAAAAGAAGGAATGAGTGTTTTTCGGACAAGAGAAATCCCGACAACATCTATAAAAGAAACAATAAGAGTGTTAAAAAATTTAACAAAGAGTTCAATCAAAGCAGGACTTGCCTGTCTTTTCGCTTCCTTTCCTTTATAAGCACTTATTAACATATCTTCCTTTTCCAATAAAGAAAATAAGGTTTCCTTATCAATTTTCCTTTTACTTTTTTTTAGAGGATATATTGTTTGAGGGGCGCCATTTTCAAATTTCACAAAAGAATACATATTTGACTTGTTCAAAGCAAGAAATCCATTGAACTTAAGGCTTTCTAACTTTTCAAAGAGAACTTTAAGGTCAACATTTTTTATTCTCTTATCTGCAAACAAAGGTTTTTCTTTAAACAAAGTAATTATAATATTAAGAAGCTCTTCATCAATCATATGAATATCAACAAACCCTTGATGAGCCTTTTTAGCTTTTTTAAGAACTTCTTCTAAAGGAGCCTCTTCAAATCTATTTTCCTTAAAAACACCAGCTCCAATTGTCTCCCCATTTTTAAAGAAAAGATATTCGTAACTTTCCGGATATTTTATCTCAATATAACCCAATAAGCGCCCCTCTCTATTCTTTTTAGCTTGACTTAAAATATTATCAAAATTTACAAATTGTATTGGAGCATTATTTAAGATTAAATTCCCAACTGGAAAAACCATACCACTCTGCCCTTTTAAATTATTATACAAACGCCATATTAAAAAGTCAAGAGAGAGAGGAATCTACCTACTCCAAAAATTTGTGTTTCAAAAGTCGAAAATTGAGTATAACAGGTTAGGTAGCATTTTCTTCAAGGAAAAGAAATTGAAAAATCTCCTTTCTGGTAGAATAAAACCAAAAAGAGCTAAAAACACAAATTTCTAAAAAGTCAATAGGTTTTTACAAATTAAGAAATTCGATGGGTTTACCAGAAGGGAAGTTTTTAGAAGATGTCGTAGTTAAGGGGATGAAGAAAGGAGATGACCATATTTCCAAGTTTAAAAGAAAACAAGGAATATAATCATACTGAAAAGAGAGTAAACGTAACATAGGTAAAGAAAACCTGTAGAAGGGGAGAGTTACCCCGAAAATTGTGTCTGAGCATATTATAATTCCTCCCTGGAATATTGCAAGTGGTAAATTCTATTTAACCGATACTGCTCCGATCTTAAATGTAGATGAGGTTTTCTCCAGGGAACTGAACTCAACCGCTTATATATCAAAAGCACGCTTATATCCAGTATCTCCGTAGATTGAAAATACCATCCCCTTTCATATCTTACTCCCTCTATCAAA
>JBDRZZ010000035.1 GCA_039804165.1 candidate division WOR-3 bacterium | reverse complement strand
AAAAAGATCGGTGCCAAAGATGAATTCCTTGCCCATTCAGAAAAATTAGAAAAAAGTTAAACTCCCACCCCATGCACCTATTTCTGCTTATATTTTAAGAGATTATCTCAGAAAGGAATGGGGTAATATTATGGGAGATGCTGCTTTCTTTGCTATAGCCCACCACCATTCAGTCAGAGCCACAAAGGTCCCTGAATATAGACTTTGTGATGGATGGTTTGATGAGGTTGATAAATTGCTTTCTGAATTAGGGATAAAATTTGATTTGAAATATGTGAAGAACTTTGAAGTTCAAGATTCCCCAACAACTCTCTCTGATCACTTCCCAGCCTTTGAAAAAGAAAAGTGTTACAATCTCTATGTCATTCTGTCGAGGGCATTAAGATTGGCAGATAGAAGAGCAGTGGAAGAGAATTTACTGAAAACATCAGATGAGAAACATGTCAAATAAAGATACTGCAAAAATATGGAATGGTTTCATTTCTTCAATGATTCATGACATTGGAAAACTGCTTGAATTCAGAACTGAAATAATGCGTGACTTAAGTAAGGAAGGTAAAAGTACTTCACATGAGAATTTGCAAGACTATTTAGAGTTATTCGGTAAAAAATTCGCATTGCCACCAGTAAAGCTCCCTTCAGATGTTTTAACTTTACACAAAAGAAAGGTTGAGGCAGGATTAGAAGGAGTCGCAATGTATTTAGCTGATAGAATTAGTAAAACAATACAAGGCTACCCTTTTGACCTTGAAAATGATCAAGAATTAACCCAAAGAAGGAGTCAGGACCCACAGAGGTTTTACTCTTTTTGGGGATTCCCTTATGACTGGGATACTGATCATATGATTACAGTATTCAGAAAGATTTACAACTATCTTACAAAAAATATAAATGTTAAAGACCTTCTTGAAATGCAGAAAGAAATGATAAATTTCCCACACACATCCTATATCCCTCATCTTTCATTGGCGGTTCACCACCAATTTACAGCAATTATTTATTATTTGATAATTAGCAAACTTAAAGAACTTAGCCATTTTTCAGAATTTAAAGAATTTAAATTTTCCATAATTAGAGTGCAACCAAATTTTATAGACATTTTTTATAGATTACGTGATGTGATTATCTGCCAAAAACTTAGCCAAATTTTAAACAGAACTATTTTTAGGCAAATCTATTCAAAGTTTGCAAATGACCTGCAAGACATTGACCCTATTTACAACCCTTTTGTATTTTATTCTGAAGATTCCATGGTTTACATATTTGATAATTACGAAATATTTAAAAAGGAATTGATATCATCTTTTTCAAATATAAAAGGGATAAGATATATTGATGTCGAACATTACGACTTTGAATTAGAAATCGAATGGGGACCTAATGTACCCACTAAAATCAATTTAATAAATACACCATCTCGACTTAAGGAAACTTTATTTTCTAAGAATTTGTTTTCATTTAATTACAATTCTTTAGTACGGTGTGAAATGTGTCAGATACCATATGATGAAAGTTTTTTAAGACCCGATGAAAAAAATAATTTAATATGTGAAGATTGTTTAACATTAAGAAACATTACATCTGGTATTGACTTTGATAAAGTTTCGCAGTCCGAAGAAGGTGAAGAAAGAATTGCCTTTGTTTTTATAACATTTCCTGATAATTTATTGCAACATGCAAAAGATGTAGCAGACAATATTTTATTACCTCGATTTTATGAAAGGATTGGTCTCCAACAAAAGATAAATGCAACTCAAACTGGAATGTATGAATATCTCCAGATGCTTCTGGATTTGCAGAGATTTGATGAAACCTTGAAGGATGAGATTAACAAAATGAAGGTTAAGAAGGACGAGATTTCAGCTAACACATTGTTTATTTTCCCTAATTTGAAAGTTTTCCTATTTAGAGAAGATAAGGTTTGGGGGTTTATTGGAATTCTGAACTCTGAAAGATTAAAGATGCAATTAGAAATGGGTATAAAAGTAATAATATGTGATGCAAAAACTCCTTTCTGGTCTTTGATAGAAGGTGCTCTGAAGCATTATGAGAAAGATATTTTTTTTGATGTTTCTAAGGAGGTGGTTATAGTGTTTACTGCAAAAGAAGTAAAGGATATTAGAAGATTGGCTGATTTGGCAAGAAATCGCAAGGTTTGGCCAACACAGATACATAATGTAAGTCAAGTTGCTATGGAGACGACATTAGATGAACTTTTATTGGAAATTGATGTAAGGAAAGATCATCTCAGAGGCATTGAAAATGAACTCAAGAACTCATTACAACAATTAGAACCAACAAATAGTGAATATTCAGATCGTGAAAAAAGGGCGGTTTTTCTTAAATATATTGCAAATCTTTCTAAAAGATAGGAGGATAAAATGGCTTTTGAAAAATTAAAAGAAATTTACGAAATCGAAGTTGAATATACTACGAAAAGTTCATTGTCAATATTAGCTGGTCGAGAGCCAGCTTTTAAAGCTATTGACCAGGTCGTAACTATGGTAGGAGGAAAACCCGTCATACCAGGTTCTTCTTTAAAAGGAGCGATTAGGAGTACTTTAGAATCAATTCTTACTGAAAGAGGAGAAAGGGTCTGTGTTCCATTAAGTGCTATACCAAAAGACTTTTCAAGAAATCCTGAAGAATATGCTAGAAGTATTGGTAGGATTGCTCCCTGTGAACCGAGAAGTAAAAACCCATGTTCTGTTTGTCAAATTTTTGGTGCTGCGGATCTTGCCGCAAGGGCTATGTTCATGGATGCTAAGCCAACTGGGGAGCCAACTCTTACTGATAGAACCCATGTAGCTATTACAAGAGACAACAAGGCAGCAGCGGGCGGAAAGCTTATGCAAGTTCAAACAGTGGATGCAGGTGCTAAATTTACAGGAACTATTAGAATCATAAACCCGGAACCATGGCAGATAGGAGCAGTCCTTTTATCTATCAAATCATTAGAGATGTTAGGACTTGGCGCTAAGAAAAGTGCTGGCTACGGTGAAATTGAGACGACAATTATTTCTATAAAAAAGAAAGAACTAAAGGATAGCAAATGGGAAGATACCGATGTTACCAATAAATCCGAAGAGTTCCTTTCCGCATTCACATCATATCGAGGATAAGGCATAAGGCAATGAGCGAGAGAGAAGGTATTATTCTCCATTTTGATTGTTGCTTAGACACACCTTTTCATTCAACTGAAAAAAAATATAAGAATCTCTTAAAATGTTCTCCTTATATATTAGGTAGTTCTATTAGGGGAGAATTATTAAATTATCTGATTATAAAAAATTGTACTGCCAATAATATAAGAACTCTTTCGGCTTTGAAAAAAGAGTCAGATATTATAGAGTTTCATTCAAAATGTGAAATTCAATGCATAGTTAAAAAATTTTTATGGAATGAGAAATGGGGAATATTATTATCTTTTGGTCAATTTGAAAGACCACAATTCAGGGCAATAACAAGAATAGCAATCAGTAGAGAGTCAAGAGCTTCTTCAGGGGGGGGTATTGTAAATATAGAGCAGATAAGAGACGGCTGTAATTTCTCTGTCGAAATTGTTTTATGTAATGATGAACAAATAATTGATGATGTAAAGTCAGCATTTAAAGTCATTGGACTATATTTTGGAATTGGCAAATATAAGAATGTTGCAATGGGTAGATTTTCCATCAAGAACATGTCAATAAAAAAAGTAAAAGATGTATTAAATGAAAAGATCACTGAATTTAGACAATATGAAAAGAAACAACGTCTTACTTTCATAACCCCCTTTCTGCTTCATAATAATAGTGGCTTACCAATAGATCTGGATCAAAATCAATTTGCCGCATTATTTTCAAAAATGCTTTTAAACAGAAGTAAAGAACTGTCTGAATTCTTCAATTTAAATTTAAATGTTGAACCTACAGTCATTGATTCTATTAGAACATACATTATTCCTGATTATGTCAGTAGATACTCACTTGAAGAATCAACAAAGAAAAATCGTTTAGTTGCAAAAGCAGGTAGTTATTTTGACTGTTATTTTGGAGATAGTAATCAATCGTTACCAACTCAGTTAGCCCTTTGTAGTTTGTTTGGAGTAGGGGAATGGGCAGATATAGGGTTTGGAAGGTTTTCAATTGAAGGTTGATAATACATGGAAGACCTCTCATCAGCTATAGTAAAAATTAAAGAACTTATAGACGCTTTACCACTTAAAGCAGAAAGAGTTTTTGAATATATGAATGACGTGGCAAAGGAACTTGGAGTTACATTGGGTAATGATGCAGAGCCTCCTCTAATAGAAAGAGGCTTAGTTATTTTCAAAATATGGCGAGAAATCAATTCAATAAATGAATCTATGGAAGCTGAATTTTCTGAAGATTTGGAAGAGACTATAGACAGAAAATCGCCAATTTATAAACGCATTTTAGAATTCTCTGCTCGACTAAATGTTTACCATGAAACTATCATTTCAAATGAAATTTATAAAGAGATGGTAGAAAGATTCAGGAGGATAGATTCAGTATTACCGCCTTCCCATTTTGATTTTACTGAAGGTATTCAATCTTTAGATTCATCCTATTTAACTGATGAGATAATTAATGACACAAAAGAGTCAATAGAAAGATTTAAAAATAAAGAGTTTCCTGAGACCATTTCTTATTGTGGCAATGCATCCAGACGATTGACTGATAAATTTGCTCAATATCTTCATGAATTATCTGGAAGGAATTGTAGTTCTTCAGACTGGGGACCAAAACTTGGAGAAATAAAGACTATTTTGGAAAACACTCAAAATCCTATAAATCTCAGTCCTAAAAGTAGAATAGAATGGTATATTCTTTCCAATTTGTATATAGTTTTATGGATAAGAAATGCTTACGCTCATCGATCTGAAATTGATTCAAGAATTCCGCAATGGCAAGATGCCTGCAGAAAAACAATGGTCGAGGATTGTGATTGTGCAAGATCTGCTATTATCGCTACCCTTCAAGCAGCAAGATATTTACAGGAACTATTGAAAAACAAAAATAATCCATAAACATGCTACACTTCATCCCCAAAACCGGCCTTGAAATCTTTGACCTTTGCAGGGCTTACGGGTTGGCAATGCTACTGGATTATGCAAGCTCTGAAGGGGAGATACCTGTTATCAATGATGCAGGAAGTTTTTATTTGATAGAGCATGAAGCAACAGATGTATCTGCCCAAAGGCTTCTCGAGAACACTGGCTGGTATTCTCTTTTTGAAGAATCTCCTGATGACAGGACATGGAGTCGGATATTTCTTACTGATAAACAGAACTGGTCAAAAAAAGTCAAAAAGGTAAAAGATATATTAAGCAAAGATGCGGAGAAGATTATCAATGATTTCCAAGACCCTACAAATTTACCTGTGATATCTTCTGACAGAGGTGAAACGCTTTCTGGTCCTCTTGACCCATCAGCCTTTAAGGGTCTCAGAGGAAGAACAAGAGGAGATTACTCAGAAGGCCAAACTAAGGTTGATAGCCATAACTGGGCGCTTGCCTGTCTTGGTGGAGCTATTTCTGGAAGATACAAAATTCAAAAGTCTCAGGGGAATAAATGGGACTATTTTGTTATTTTTCCTGTACCTCAAAGAATTGAACTTAATAACTTCAGAGAAATAAGAAACTCAATATACACTATTGGTCTTAAATATTTTAGCATCCAGAATGCTGCTGCCCATTTTTCTGTTGTCCTTGCAGAGAAGATGCGTGCGATGGCAGCATCAAAATCTCAATTCAGCGATAGATTTTCAGGAGTCTTTTATTTCTCAATTGTTCAAAGCGGGCAGCAGTTCAAGCCGGCTACAGGTGGCAATTTAAGCATTTATCCTTTGATGGAGCTTGCCCTTTCTGGAAGACCAAATATCTCAAAGGTTTTTGAGGTATGGAATTATCTATTTAGAAAAGGGAGCGTTCAGGGATGTGAGGATTTAGCTGAGGCAATAACAGAATTCATAATGAATCCATCTTTAGAAACTTATGAAAAACATGTAAAAATTTTTCTGAAATATATATCAAGACCAAAAGAAATTAAGTCTGCAAATTTATATGACTATGAAACCTTAAAGGAGGTGGTAGCCTATGTCAGATAGTTTAGCGATGCTTTACTCTGATGAAGCTATAAAAGACTTTGGCAGCACATTACGGAAGGCTTTACGCATGGAAGAGATTCAGGACTATGCTTCCCTTATTGAATTAGAAAATGCTGAAAAAGAAGAAGATTTTGCAGATGCATTACGTAAATTTTTGCGTAGATATGAGACACACGCTCGACGAATGCATTTAAAAAGACCAACAGAAGAGAATTTGGAAAAACTTATGAAGTTGGTAAGTGATTACGGAGTAAGACTTGTAAGGGCAGCCCTAATAAGCCATGCCCTTGTTAGAGGTATGAAAGAAGAATAAAGAGGAGGAATCAAATGGCAATCTTTGAAATAGCAATATTGGGTAGAGCAACATGGAATCTCCATTCGCTTAATAATGAAGGAACGGTTGGCAATGTCACAGAACCTCGGACAGTTGTTCTGGCAAGTGGTGAAAAGACAGATGGAATTTCTGGTGAAATGCTGAAACATATTCATGCTTATAATGTTTGGTTATTGCAGGAAGATAAAAGTCAATTTTGCGAGGCATGTCAAAAATTTCATCCACAAAAAGCAGATATGAATCCTCTGGTAAGCGGTAAAAGAATGGATGAGGCAAAGGCTATGAGTGAGGCTATAAAGTTATGTGCCCTTTGTGACCTTCACGGTTTTTTGGTTCAAAGACCAACAATTGCAAGACCTTCAACAGTTGAATTTGGATGGGCATTAGGTCTTCCTGATAGAACACATAGAGATATTCATATTCATGCAAGGCATTCAATGGAAGGACGCTCTCGTGAAGAATTTGAGGCAGGACAGGAAGAAACTGTGGAGAGGCAAGTAACTGCTCAAATGATTTACCACAGACCAACCCGTTCAGGAGTGTATGCAATTGTTTCTATCTTCCAGCCATGGAGAATAGGTCTAAATGAAATTGATTACAATTATGTAATAGATGGTGAAAGAAGACAGGGCAGATATCAGTTAGCTCTTAATGCTTTTAAAGCGACATTTATAAGAACGGATGGAGCAATGACTTCTACACGTCTCCCCCACATAGAGGCAGTAGAGGGAATAATGGTTATCTCTGAAACGAATTTTCCAGCTCCAATAATTAGTCCTATAAAAGATGACTATATTACTCAGACAGAGAATCTTGTAAAAGGACAAAAAGGGCTATCCAATGAGAAATTCAGCAATTTGACAGAACTTTGTACCATATTAGACGGATTGACAACAAAAGTTATTTATGAATTGACTATGCCCAAATAAGGAGCTAATGTGGCATGGATTTTTGCAGAACTCAATTTTGGAAGTCTCTATTCTTATAGAATGCCAAAATTATCTCCGAGTTATGCTTTAACTTCTCCTATTCCAAGCCCTGCGGCTTTGAGACTTGCATTGGTAGATGCCGCCATAAAGTCAACAGGAAAAGTGTCTTATGGTGAAGAGGTCTTTGAGATAGTTAAATCAGCACCATTAGAAATAGAGCCACCTGAGAAATTAGCAGTTTTAAAATTTTTTATCAAGAGATTAAAACCTTCAAAATCTAAAGGAAAAAGTTTTGAAGAATCCTTTGGATTAAGAGAGTATTGCCATTTTCTGGGACCACTGAAAGTCTATCTTGAGATTTCAGAAAAGGAAGATGAAATCACTAAACTCTTTAGACTCTTAAGGCGGTTAGGAACAACTGATTCAATCGCCTTTGTAATAGCACAGATTGAAGATAAAGAGCCATTATTCAAATTCACCTGGAAAGAGACGATAACTCTGAAACCAGAGGTTGCAAATCTTGCAAAGCGTCCAGTGTTTACTCTAAATGAATTGAAAAACGATGCACAATTTTCTCAAGTTAATCCATATGCCAAAGGCAAAAGAGGAAATCCTTATATTCAAAAAACCTTTGTCCTTCCTTTAATAGAAGAACGCAGGGGTGAAAATTGGGTTTTATATAAGAAACATCCTTTTGTTCTTTGACAACTCTGATTCCCTATCTACGGCAGAATGGGGGCTAAGTTTATTTAAGTTCTTATAGTGAAACTAAATATCTCCTGTGTGGTCAAATTGACATTTAAATAATAATTCATTATAATGAACACTAATTATAATTGAATGAACAGTTATCATAATTAAATGAAAAATCGTTTGGAATTTAAAGAAAAACTTTTGAACAGAGTGCCTCTGAAAATCTTTTCTTATCTCTGCAGAGTTCCACATATACCCCATTTCGGGAGAGAGATTGCAAGAACATTAAATGTAAGCATAGGAGCTACGAATCAGACACTTAATCTTCTTCTGAGCATGGGAGTTGTAACGAGGGAGAAAAAAGGGCAGCTATATTTGTATAGAGTAGTGGCTGATAATCCAGTTGTGAAAGAATTCAAAAAGGTCGAAAATATTCTCGATTTAATGAACCTCATCTTAAAGATAAAAGACATCTCTAACAAAATAGTTCTTTATGGTAGTTGTGCAACAGGGGATGATACATTAGAGAGCGATATAGACATTTTTATCATAAGTAAAGAAAAGGAAAAAGTAATAAAAGAAATAAGAAAAGAAGCAAGAAGATTTGAAAGAGAGATAAAGCCTGTAATTGTTAATATCGAAGAATACATCTCTATGAGAAATAAAAAAGAAGCTCTTTTAGAAGAAGTTGATAAAGGGATAGTCCTTTATGAGAAAAAAGGATGATTTCTGAGTTTAAAAGATGTCTTGAAAAGGAAAAGGTTGTTGCATTTGAAAAAGGGCCTTCACTTGTTGAGAAAGAACTCAAATCTGCAAATGATGACCTTTTATCTTCTAAGGATAGTTTCGAAAGAAAAAATTATAAATGGGCTACAATACAGGCTTACTACTCTATGTTCCATACAGCAAGAGCATTGATTTATGCCCGAAAATATCGTGAGAAAAGTCATTACTGTCTGGTAGTTGCTTTAGAACATTTATATGTAGAGAAAGGATTTATTGAAAAGGGAATTTTAGAAAGCCTTATGCTTGGAAAAGAAATGAGAGAGTCAGCAGATTATCGTTCAAGTTTTTCAAAAGAAGGTGCACAGAGTTTAATCAGAGCTGCTAACGATTTTTTAGCTATTGCAAAGAAATTGCTGAGAAAGAAACAAAATTAAAATGAAGAAATGTCAGTGAAAACTGGGTTCTCTATAAAAAATCCCTTTTGTTCTTTGACAACTCTGGTCTCTCTTATTTTATGGCCACTCTTTCAAGGGGCCTTGTGTTTAGCATTTATCCTTGATTTATCATTATTGCTATAATATAGTAACTATAATAGAGTAACTATAATAGAATAATTACGAAAGAGGTGATTGGCGCTGGCAAATCCTTTTTATTTTCGAGAGCTTCCCTTGACAGCTCCTTTTTGTGACAGAAAGAAAGAGATCGAAGAGCTTCTTTCACATTCACGAAATAGGGCGAATGT
Organism: candidate division WOR-3 bacterium; assembly: GCA_039804165.1. Classification (NCBI taxonomy): domain Bacteria; kingdom Pseudomonadati; phylum Caldifarciminota; species Caldifarciminota bacterium. The sequence continues at coordinate 961 of JBDRZZ010000035.1, read as the reverse complement.
TGTTCTTTATTCACCAAGACGTTATGGAAAAACATCCCTTGTAAAAAGAATTCAAGCAAAATTGTCCCGTGAGGGAATTATTACTCTATACATTGATTTTTTTGGGGTGTATTCTTTAGAAGATATAGCATCAAGATTAGCCTCAAGATTATATTCCTTTTGTCATAAAGACGAGAATCTTCTAAAAAAGGCAATGAGGTTTTTAACGTCATGGCGGCCGGTTATCCGTCCTGATCCAGAATTCGGGATGTCCATAACTGCTGAGCCCGCAGGAAAAAGAAGGGGGATTGAGCTGCTTGAGGATGTTCTTGCTGGCTTTGGAAAGTTTATGGAGACGAGTAAGAAAGGCTTCCATGTGGTTATTGATGAATTTCAGGAGATTGCCGAATTACGTGAATCTCTTCAGATAGAAGGTATCATGAGGTCTCACATACAGACCCATAGAAATGCTTCATATTTCTTTGTAGGAAGCAGGAGAAGGATATTGAGTGAGATCTTCAATGAGCGAAAAAGACCTTTCTACAGAAGTGCTATTAATTATCCTTTATGTCCACTTCCGCTCGATGAATCCACAGCCTTTATAGTTGAACAATTTAGGCATGGAGGAAAGATATGTCAAGAGGAAATTGCCAGAAAAATTTCTGAAAAGGTTGGCGGTTATCCATATTACATTCAGAGAGTTCCCTATTCTATATACGAGGTTAGCGGTAAACATATAACGGAAGAGGACTATTCAAAAGGATTTATCAAAGCCATTAATGAGGAAAGGCCCATGTATGAAGCAATGCTTCAGATTTTGGCACCTCAGCAGATAAAACTACTGTATGCCATATCCGAGGAACCTACAGATAAACCATACTCAACCGAATATATGAACAGATACAACCTTGGTTCTATAGGAGGGGTTCAGGGAGCTATAAAAAGATTGATGGACCTTGATTATATAGAAAAAAAGAATGGC
>JBDRZZ010000034.1 GCA_039804165.1 candidate division WOR-3 bacterium | reverse complement strand
AAATAAATCTCCTGAACTTGTCCACTTGTTTGCGGCGGATCTTGATAAACTCCTGGAGAAGAAAATGGATGTGACTCTTGATCTGGAATTAGACCTTGTGAATGTTAAAATATCTCAAAGTGTCCACACCGGCCTTGGAAGGGTCTTTTCTGTTTAAATACTCCTTTTTTCAAAAACAAATTACACAAATATCTTGGACATAGATTTTCACGGGTACAACAGAGATTACCCTTATTCTCCGTTCTTTATCGGATTTGACGAAATCCGTAGACAAAGAATGCATTACTCTTTAGTGGTTATATTCTTTAGGGGATTGCAAATTTTGATTCCTATGCTATAATATTAAATATGATTTTTTTGATATTGTTTTCTGCTTCTTTAACAGAAGTTCGGATTGGAAAATTCCAAGATACAACAGCAAAATTCGTTTCTATTTATCCTGAAGTTGAAGGGATTGATACGATTGAAACTTTGTTATTCAATTTGACAAATGAAGAGCGAATAAAAAATGGGCTGGGTATTCTTAAATTGGATAAACGATTAAAGCTTGCTGCAAGAGAGCATTCTAAGGATATGGTAAAGAGAAAATATTTATCCCACAATTCACCGGATGAGATTAATAAAACTCCTTTACACCGGATATATAATTCTGGATTGCCAGTTCTTTTGATAGGTGAAAATGTTGCAGAAAATATTGGAGGCGCAGTTCCTTTACTTCTGCAAGAGAATCCTGATTCTCTTGCAAAGTTAATAATGAGTGGTTGGATGGATAGCCCTAATCATAGAAAGAATATTTTAAATCCAGAGTTTACCCATATGGGTATTGGATGTGTTGGGAGGGGAGAAGTGCTTAAGGCAACCCAAAATTTCGCAAATCTTTCTGATTTTGGAGTTGATAGCGTAATAGTGCAAGTAAGATCAGAGAGATATAAGATATTTTTTTATGTTAATTCGTTTCTCCCTGAAGTTTGGGCGTTTGATAATGGAAAGCTTGTTTCTAAGGATTCCTTAGAAATAAAAGGCGGAAAGATTATTTTTTCTCTTCTTAGGGATAGAACTTTACATAAATTAGAACTCTGTTTGAAAGATCAGAATTTTTATCGTTGTGGGGTTAGGCTTTTCGTTTATACGGGCTCTCCGTGTAGAGAAATTTTTCAACTTCCAAGGTATGAGTAAATTTAGCTCATTAATTGAGAAACTTTAGCCTTTTTGGTGGTTGAATAATGAAAACAATAAGGCAAAAAAGAGTAGCAATTATAGTTACTATTCTGAGTAAGGTCTGATTCACCTCAGGATATACCAATTTTTCTATGTAATGAATAATGAAAGACCCCGGGTAAGTTGTTCTTATATCATATTTTGCTCTTGAAATATTTTCAAGTATTGTCAAAGGGCAAAATCTCTGTAAGGCGGTAAGGATTCCGACAAATAATATCCCTCCAAGATGTAGAGTTCTAAAGAGCCACCAATCAAAGAATTTTTTCCAGAAAAATCCATAGAGAGTTAAAAAGAAACCAAGCAACATAAAAATTATCCAGATGAAATGTAAAAAAACGATTATATCTGCAACTATTTTATACAACATATTTTTATATTACCCCTAATAGGGCGTAGGGGATAGAGAGTTGTTGGCAGCAAGAGGGCCTTGTAAAAAATCCGTTTTCATCTGTGTCTCTCCGTGGCTAATTATTTTTTTCTTCTTCATCAAGAACCGCTACATAGGGTAGTTCGCGGAAAAGGTTTGCATAATCCATTCCGTATCCAACAACAAATTTATTAGGTATTTGAAAGCCTACATAATCAGCCTGAAAATTGTTGACTCTTCTTTCAGGTTTATCGAGAAAAACGCAGGTCTTTATAGAAAAAGGGTTTTTCTTTAAAAAATGTTCTTTTGCATATGCAAGTGTTCTACCTGTATCAAGTATATCGTCTACAAGTAGAACCCACTTGTTTTGGATGTCTACGGTGATATCTCTTAACAGTTTAAGTTTTCCTGTAGATATTTTACCTTTTCCATAGGATTCAATTGTGATAAAGTCAAGAGAAGGATGAATATTATGATTGTAAAACTCTCTTAGTAAATCAGAGAGGAATATAAAGCTCCCTTTTAGAATTCCAATAATAAATATTTCTTTGCCCAAGCTATCTTTTGCAATTTTTTCTACTAACTCTTTTATTCTTTTCTTTATATCCTTTTCAGTTATTAAGGTTTTAAATTTCATCCTCTTATGAGATTAAGAAATTTTTATATTATGTCAAGGACTAATCGTTTAAAAGGGTCTTGAATTTTCTATAAAGAGATGTTAATATATATTAAGTGGAAGGGCGGATAGTCGCGCTCTCTTTTGAGAGTGAGGAAAGTCCGGACATTGTGGGTGAGGGAGGCTCCCGGAAGGGAGGCACCGTAAGGTGACGGAAAGTGCCACAGAAAACATACCGCCTTGCTTTGCAAGGTAAGGGTGAAAAGGTGAGGTAAGAGCTCACCGGGCTTCTGGTGACAGAAGTCGCATGGTAAACCCCCTCCAATGCAAGACAAACAGAGGCAGGTCTACTCACCCGGACCTAATGACCTCAGGTAGTTGCATAGAGCAATGACTATCTAAAACAGAATCCGGCTTATAGCCCTTCCACTTTATTACTGAATTTCTACTCCTTCTTCTTCAAATAGATAACGTTTTATTTTTCTTGTTGGTGTTTTTGGAAATTCTTCATCTCTTATTAAGACCCTTCTTATTCTCTTGAAGTCTGTAAGATCTTGGTTTAATTTCTTTATCTCTTCGTTTATTATTTTATGTGGATCTTTTTCTTCAATTCTATGTTTTCTACAATATTCATCTAACTCTTCATAATTTGGGTAAACAATAGCTACTAATTCTTCGCTTCCTGTTTTTGGATTAGGTTTAGATAATACAAGAACTTCTTCAATTAGAGGAGATTGGGATAAATAATTTTCGATTTCTTCTGGATAAATATTTTTTCCTCCCTTCGTTACAATAACAGATTTTTTTCTTCCAGTGATGTAAAGATACCCTTCGGAATCTAAAAAACCAAGATCCCCTGTTTTAAACCATTCTCCTTCAAAGACTTCTTTTGTTGCTTCTTCATTTTCCCAAAAACCTTTGAATACTGATGGACCCTTTACAGCAATTTCTCCAACACCATTTTCGTTAGGATTTAATATTTTGATCTCTAATCCAGGTAAAGGAAGACCTACTGATTCATTTTTAGGAGCGTATATTGGGTTAACAGAAATAACAGGCGAAGTTTCTGTTAAACCATACCCTTGTATTATTGGAAAACTCCATTGTTCAAATTTTTGAGAAACCCATTTAGGGAGAGCTGCTCCCCCTGATATTAGATATTTTAATCGTTCAAGCCCCAGATTTTTCTTAATTGTTGAATATAAGAAACCACCGCTTCCCCTTTTTATTCTATGGAGAAAAGTTCCAACACCGTCTAAAGCTTTAAATATTGCTCTTTTTGCAAGATGGGATCTTTTTATTTCTTTTTCAATTCCTTCTATAAATTTTTCAAGAATGAGGGGAACAACAGCAAATATTGTTGGTTTTGTTTTTTTACAATCTTCTATTATATCCTTTGATTTAAGTGAACGCGCCAGAATCATTGAAGAGCCAGTAGAGAAAGGAGCTAACATATTAACTGTTTGAGAGAATATATGATTTAGCGGCAAAAGAACATAGAAGGAATCATTGGGATTGAACTCTACAACCTCTCGTAACATTTCTACATTGCTCGCTAAATTTCTATGGGTAAGGACAACTCCTTTGGGAGAGCCTGTTGTGCCTGAAGTGTAAAGAATAACCGCAGGATCGTCAAGACTTAAAGGAGGTAAGGGAAAATCTTTAACTTCCGATGTAAAATTTGGTAGCTCCAAAGGAAGATATTTTTCTCTTTTCTCTACTACAAGTTCATCTGCTAATAAATCTGGGGAATAAAATAGAATTTTTGCACCTGAATCGTTAACAAGGTAATGAGCTTCTCTATATGTTAACCGATTGTCAATGGGAACCCCAATTGCTCCTATAAACTGAATTGCAAAATAAGTAATAACCCATTCTGGAGAGTAATAACCATATATGGCTACTCTATCCCCTTTCTTAATTTTTTTGGTTTTCATTTGAATGGCAAGAGAAATTATTAAATTATAAAGTTCCTCGTAAGACCACTCTTTTAAATTCCCTCCTTCTCCCACAAGTTTAATTGCTGCATTTTCAGGATAACTCATAACGGTTTTTAAAAACATTTGAGGAAGAGTAACTATTTCTTCTGGTTCTTTTACAAACTTCCATTTCATAATAAAATTATACTTTAAAAATTCTCTTTTGTCAATGAAAAAGAAACTTTTTAATTTGCTGGATATCCTACAGTTTGGGCAATAATTATTTTTTGGTCTTCTTTAAGTTCCATTAATTTTGAAAGGTTATCTCTGTCTATCCAAGCCCTTACAACAGTTCCAAGTTTATTAGAAGCACAGTAAAGATAAACATTCTGTGCAATAAAACCTGCATCTATAGCAGAAAAGAAATTTTTATTTTCTTCAGAAATTTCTCCCATCCTTGAATAGTCCGCTACAAAGATTAAATTTATAGGAGCGATACCTACGAAATCCTGCTCTCCTGTTGCTCTACGAATATCTTTATTGTGGATTTTTTTTAAAAGATTTTTATTTGGGTCATATAAATATAACCCCATTTTTAAGGCAACATAGATGTCGATTTCTTGTTTGTTCATTGCAGAAGGAGCGGTCCTTTTTCCCTCGTTTGGTCTATTTATTCCAAAAGCAGCCCATAGAAGATTTGATAGCTCTTCTAAGGGTAATTCTTTTTCGCTAAAAGAACGGGTTGTTTTTCTGTCTTTAAGGACTTCCATTAATGGCCTTCCACCTTTAATTTTAGGTTTTGGGAGCTTGATTGTGCCATTTTCTTCAGTATAAGAGAGTAAGGGAAAAGTTAATATAAACAAAATGAATATAAATATTTCTCGCATAAGTTCCTCCCTTTTAAGAATCATTAATAATAAGTTGTAGAAAGTCAAGATGAAAAGGTGGTTTTAAAAAGAGAAGTTGACAAGAAGTATTTTTGTTATTATAATCCCAACTGGAGGAGGAAAAATTCTTAAATAAAATAGAGGTGCCAGAGGAAGTTGTAAGGAGGTTATATATCTATGCTCAATGTCTAGAAAATTTCCTCGAGGAAGAGAAGAAGAATTTTTCTTCAGAGGATATTGCGAATAAGTTGAATATAAAAGCGAGCCTTGTAAGGAAAGATTTCTCATATATAGGTTCTATGGGAAAAAGAGGAGTTGGATATAATACCGAAGAAGTTCTAAAAATTATCAAGAAAATTGCTTTTCCAGGGAAGGAGATTAAGGTAGCATTAATAGGAGTAGGGAAACTTGGCTCTGCACTTTTAAACTTTTATGGATTTAAAACCCAAGGCTTGAGAATTGCATTAGCATTTGATAAAGATAAAAGGAAGATTGGTAATGTTGTTGGAGGAGTTAAAATAGAACCTATGGACGATTTTGAAGAAAAGGTAAAGAAAGAGGAAATAAAAATCGCTATAGTTGCAGTTCCTGCAGAGGAGGCTCTTAATGTAATGAGGAAAATAAAAAAGAGTTCTATTAAAGCAGTGTTAAACTTTACTCCTTCTTATTTTTCTTCTTTAAAGGAATTCTCTGATGGTCTTATTATTCGTAATATAGACCTTTCTTCAGAATTGGCTCAGCTTAGTTATTATCTTTTGGAAAAAGGGAAAAGAAAATCACTCTCTTGACTATAGGAAACTTAGGGTTATTTTAGGCTATGAAGAAATTAGCTCAGCTGGAAAGAGAATTTAGTTATGAGTTAATTTTAGAAAAAGAGCAGTTAGAAAAATATGCAAAAGATGAAACGCCAGGAAACTATTATTTTCTTCCTGATGCAGTTTTCCTACCTCAAGAGAGTGATTCGATAGCTCAACTTCTTAAATTAGCAGTGAGTTTAAAGATTCCTTTAACTCCAAGAGGTGGGGGGACGAGTAGGACAGGGGGAGCTCTTCCTGTTTATGGAGGAGTTGTTATTTCTCTTGAGAAGATGAATAAGATTTTAGATTTTGATGAAAAAAATGCTATTCTTGAGGTTGAGCCTGGGGTTATAACAGGGGAGATTAACAATTTTCTAAAAGAATATAATTTTTTCTTTCCTCCGGATCCTTCCTCTATTGATTCATGTTCTATTGGAGGAAATGTAGCAACGAATGCTGGAGGAGCGCGATGTCTTTTTTATGGAGTTACAAGAGACTATGTTAGAGGTATTGAGGTTGTTTTTCCAAATGGAGTTAAAGAGTTTCTAGGAGGGAAGTTAAAGAAAGATGCAACAGGATACTCTCTCTTAAATCTTTTAATAGGTTCTGAAGGCACCCTTGGGATTATAACGAGGGTTTTGATAGAAGTGAGGACATTACCTCCTTTTTCTGCAACTTTAGTAGTTCCTTTTAAAGAGTTAGAGAAAGCAGCTTTTGCAGCTTTTAGTGTTCTCTCTTCAGGGCTTATACCTTCTGCCTTTGAACTTATAGATGAGGATGCTTTTAAGGTAGCTAATTCTAATCTTGAAGAAAAGATACCGGTGGATGAAGAAGGAACTTTACTTATATTAGAATTATTAGAAAAGTCAAAGAGAGAAATGGAAGAGAAAATAGAGCTTATCGGTAATAAATTTTTGGAAAATGGTGCTACTGATGTTTTTGTAACTGTAGATAAACACCAGCAGGAGAAAATATGGGGGTTTCGACGCAAAATTTCAGAGGCTCTTGATGAAGAGGGAACCCTTATTCCTGAAGATATTGTTGTTCCAAGATCTTTTATTCCTGATTTTATTAAAAAGGCGAAAGAACTTGGAAATAAGTTTGATACCAGAATTTTTACCTTTGGACATATTGGAGATGGTAATTTACACATTAACATTATTAAAAGGGAAGATTGGGAAGATGAGGGAGAAAAGGTCATAAGTGAGTTATTCACAGTTTTGAACTCTTATGGAGGAAAAATAAGTGGAGAGCATGGAATAGGATTTACTAAAAAGAAGTATCTTAAGTATTCAAGGACAAAGGAACAAATAGAACTTATGAAAGAAATAAAGAAAATTTTTGATCCCAAAAATATATTAAATCCCGGAAAAATATTTGATTTGGAGTGAAAAGTGTTTAATAGAGCAACTTCAAAATTTATCTTTCTGCTTTCTAAGAAAAAAATGGATTCTAAAAAGATGGAGTTTCCCTTAAAGAATATTAAAAGAGTAGCATTGCGGCCTTCTGAAGAAGAAGGAGAGACGTTTTACTCTTTACCTATAGCAGAAACCCTAAGAAAAAAGTTTGAATTATCTCTCATTCTACCTGAAGATAAAGATGTTAAGTATTTTAAAAATATGAACTTAGATATTATTACCTATAGAAGCAAATTAGGTCTTATTGGAGTTTTAAGGTTAAAGAAAAGAATAAAAAAACAATATGATCTTTTAATAGATTTTAATAAAGATGGAATACCTATATTTTCTTTTGTTTTAAAAAGACCTTTTGTTATTTCTATGTATGATGTGCCTGGGGTAAATATAGTAGGAAGAGCTAAGGATAGAGAAATAATTAGATCTTATCAGTTTCTTATGAGGTTAATTGGTTTTCCTTCTATTAGTTGGCAGATAAAAGGTGTTAAGGGTTTGCGTAAGAAAGAAGAAGTCGTTGGGATTACTTCTGATATAGGTGTTGAGTATCATGGTCTTTATGTTGTCAATAATTATGAGGATTTAAAAAAAGTCTCTAAAATTATTTCGAGGAAGAATGATCTTTCTACTTTTGCCTTTTTTTTAAAAATTCCTCAGGTTCTTTTGCTTGAAGAGGACGATCCTTTTGAGCCTCCTTCTTCTATAAAGGTTGTGAGGTATTCAAAAAGGATTACTTCTAAAATTATTGGGGATTGCTTAATGCTTTTAGAGTAAATGAGAATTTTACATTTAAGTTCAGAGAATGTTGCTGGGGTTTCTGGAATACTTGTAAAAGCTGAGAGAAAGTTAGGGCATTATTCAAGACTTATGACCTATTTTAGAAGTCCTAGATCTTACTGGGATGATATAGTTTTAAATTATTATTTTGCTAATCTATCACGATTTAATTTTTTGAAGAAAATGTTGAAAATTGGAACTTACAATTATTCAGTAAAAAGAGGAACTCCACCAATATGGCAACCATCAAAGATAGAAAAATCATTTTGTTTATTTAGAGATGTTCTCTGGAATTTTCAATTAAGCCCTTTAAAAGATTTCATAAGGTCTTTTGATTGTTATTTTCTTGATGGAGGCCTTGGATTTTTGAGAAATGGAAAAATAATAGAGTCACTAAAAAGTATGAATAAAAAGATAATTATATTATATCTTGGAAGCGATTTAAGAGTGAGGGGAGTTTTGCCTCATATAGAGAGATTAGCAGACGCGATATTTACGACCGAGTTTGATCACACTTTCATTCATCCTGGGGTTAAGTATATTCCTTTTCCTTTTGAGGTTGATAAGTTTAAGAAAAAAGAAATCCTAAAGGGAGATAAATTAACTATATGTCATGCTCCAACAAATAGATATTTAAAAGGAACTAAATACCTTCTTGAAGCAATTTCGGAACTTCAAAAAAAATATAAATTTAATTTTATTTTGATTGAAAATAAACCACATAACGAGGTTCTTAGAATAAAAGAGGAAGAATGTGACCTTCTTGTTGATCAATTAACTGATTTTGGTGGTTTTGGGTATGGTATGAATTCAATGGAATCTCTCTCTATGGGAATACCAAGTGTGACTTATATCAATCCTCAATATGAAAAATTTTTAAAAAAACATCCTTTTATAAATGCTAATAAGGATAACATAAAGGATGTCTTAGAAAAAATATTGAAAAAACCTGAAATTCTTTTAGAAAAAAGTCTTTATAGTAGAAAATGGGTGGTAGAAAATCATGATTATATAAAAGTTAGTAAATTTATTCTGAGTTACATTTAATTTTCTATCTTGATTTTATCCATTAAGTCTTGAATGTTTATTTTGCTTTCTCTTTCAGCTTTGTCCACATCAAAAAGTTCATCAGATAAATTTTTATTTATTTCTAAGGATTTAATTGTATTTTTTAACATTAACTCTCCGTTAACAAATACTTCTGTAGTATAAGGCACTTCCCAATTTTTAATTTTTTTAAAGTTAGAATTTAATATTTTAGTTGTTTCTTTATCTTTTTCTTCTATTTGAATTAAGGTATGTTCTTTTTGGTCAATCCAAATTTTTTTTGAAGCTTCTTCTTTATCCTTATTTTCCAAGATGTAACAAATTCTATCTCCTATTTTTTCAGAGCCTGTGATTTTTAAGTCTTCTATGACGTTCTTCCACCAGTTAAGTAGATTTTGATAAGCAGACCAATCCTCTATAGAAATTTTTTGCTTTCCTGTAATAGAATTTATAATCCATAACTCTTTACCATCAAAGATATAAATGTTTTTTATATTTTCCCAAATAGGAAAAGAGGCTTCTTGAGCTATATTTATTTTGGTTTCCATTCTATACTTTTCTCCTTTTATGAATATCTTACTTTCCAAAGGTTCTATTTCTTTCAAGCTTTTATTTTCAACTTCCATAATTATCGTAAGGTCTTTTATTGAAGTGGAAAATTCTTTATATTTTGATTCAATTTGTGATTTAAGTTCTCTCCAACTAAGAGCAAATATATTAAGAAATGTTATTATAAAACTTATTAGACAAAATCTGGTTAAACTCCTTATCATTATTTTTCCTTTTTACTTCTTTATTATATTCTCATTCTCTATAAATGCAAGTCTTTTAAGGAGGTTGAGTTTTTCCCTATCTCCGAGTTTAGCCATGGAAATAGCTTTTTTTAAAAATAGGATGGAATTCTTATAATTTTCTCTGTCAATGGGATAAGGTATTCCATCTTTTCCTCCATGAGCGAAGCTATATCTTGCAGGATCTTCAAAGCTTGGATGTTCTCCGTAGAGAAGTTCACTTATTAAAGCAAGAGCTCTAATGGTAGCTGGTCCAACTCCTTTAATTCCTAAAAGAATTTCGAAATTTTCGGGCTGTCTATTAAAAGTTAATTCAAGGGTTTTTTTTAACCTATCTAAATTAATGTCAGATTTAATTATTTCGTGGCGAGGAGGTAATTTCAATTCTCTAATTTTTTTTAATTCTTTTATTGTTTTTTCTGGATATTCTGAAGCGATTTTTGTAGAAATTTCTCTTGCCCCAATAGAATCTTTAGAAACCATATTAAGGGGTGTGGTGAAACTATCTGTTATAATTCCTTTGTGAGGTTCGCAGGTGTAGTCCTTTAATGAACCAGAGAACCAGTGGTATCTTCGAGCGGTTCTATTTTCAAGATTCATACCTTGTTGAACAACACTCCACTCTCCTTTTGAGCTAAAAATGATGGTGTGATGATAAATTGAATATCCATCTTGAAGAGCTGAATTATCAATTTTCGCTGTCATTTTGCTTGCATAAATTAAAGAATCTATATTTATTCCTTTTCTAAATCCAATTTGTTTAATTTCCTCTGGAGTTTTTAAGGAGGTTTTTCCTTTACCTCCGCAGACATAAATCCCCGCGTCGAGTTGATTAAAAGCTTCTTTTAAAGCCCCCATCACTGTTGTGGTTAACCCACTTGAATGCCAATCAAATCCAAGAACACAACCTAAGGCTTGAAACCAAAAAGGATCCGAAAGATTCTCTAAGATTTTTATTTGGGGATATTCCATAAGCATAACTTCTATAATAGCTAAGGATAGTTTTTTCATATCTTCAAATAGCCATTTAGGGACTTTTCCCCAGTGTAATGGTAAAGTAGCAAATCCTTTTCTCATATTTTTATTTTAGCCTAAAAAGGGGTATTGTCAACACTAAAAAGAGAAAAAGACCTTCTAAGGCAGGTGGTGGACACTTTGAGATATTTTAACATTCACAAGGTCTAATTCCAGATTAAGAGTCACATCCATTTTCTTCTCCAGGAGTTTATCAAGATCCGGCGCAAACAAGTGGACAAGTTCAGGAGATTTGCTTCTCTCAATAAGTGTCTCTAAAG
>JBDRZZ010000033.1 GCA_039804165.1 candidate division WOR-3 bacterium | reverse complement strand
AAGTTTCTTTAAGTAGAATGTTTATTGATGCTGATAGAAATCTTGAGAAAGTTTTTTCTATTTATGGAGATAAAACGAAGGAAATTAAGTATACAAAAATAACTGGGTATGAGAGTTCATATCTTGAGCATTTTATATTTGAGCATTGGATGGATTTACCTTCGGTTTCAGCAGTTAAAGCTCTTCAGATAGCCTCGCTTAATGGGATTCCGATTTATGATATAGATAAATCAAATATTGATAATATACTTCCAAACTTAAATATTCCAGAGGATGCTAAAGTAGATATAATGAATGCTGTGAATAGAGGGCTTATTGCCAAGGTATCGGAATCTTCAGTTACTCTTGAGGACTGGCGAGGAGTTGGATATATACTGACGGACCCAACTACAGGTTCAGGTTCGTATTTGATTTCTGGTGGATTTAACGGGGGGAGTACTGCAACAGAGTATAAATTAGCTGGGGTAGGCGTAACTGTTAGAGCAAAAAAGACCTTTGTTAAGAAAGCTGCTATATTGGGATATAATCAAGGGCATCAATTTGGAGAGGAAATGATGATACAGATAGTTTATATTACACATTATCTTTCAGCAATAGGTTATAATGTTATTCAGCCCTTTACTCCTACAAGTAAGGAATGTTTAATAGAGGCCCTTAAAAGTAAAAATATAAGTTTAGAAGTTTTCTATTATAACAGTGATGGTCGTCCTGATGAATTATTAATATACAAGAACTATAAGACTGGGCATAAGGTTAGTCTACGGAAAGATGAAATTCCAGATTTGGGTATACCTCCATGTGGTCTTGTGCATATTGATGCTTGCTATAGTATAGGAGTTGCAAGTGCTTTTCCCGCGAGAGCTTCAGTGGGATGGAGTGGGCTCCATGATTTTGAAAATGAGAGGAGCGCAGCTATTATGTATGCTGGTTTTGCGGTAGGAATGAACTTGAAGGAATCTTTAAATTTAGCGAAGGAACAGATTAAAAAGGATTGTAGGAATAGATGTATTGGGGCAGTTTGGGCTCGTTTTACATATGTGGGGGATTCAAAATTAAGACTTAAAGGAAATGAAGAGAAAGATAAATGAAGGGAATAAAAATGGGTGTACAAAATATATTTAAGAGGTAAAAAGGAGTATAATTATGCAATGGTTAGTGGTGATTTTTATTTTTCAAATGTCTTCTCCATTTCCAGAGATTCCAGATACTATTTCTGAATTAGGAGAACTCCTTTCAAAGGTTTGTGGTTATCATGGGGGGATGTTCCCGGTACTTCCGTCAGTTACAGATGTTGCCAAGTTAAAGAGTTTCCCGTGGATTGAAGAAAATGGACATAGTAAATATGTTGTTGAAGTTTATAATTGGAGTAAGAAAAAACAAAATGGAATTTGGGGTTATTATATAGCTAATAGACTCCCTACAGATTATTTTTATATGGTAACAGATAGTATCTCTTTGTTTCTTGAGAAAAAGGAGAGTTTTCTTATAAAACCTTTTGAAATAAAAAGATTTTATTTCCCGCTACGAGATAGTTTATTTTTATTTCTTTTTAGAGAAAGTTCTCCAAATAATTTTTATCTTGAAGGTATCCATTTGGGGAACTGGAAATATGGAGGTTATATTAAAGAACGTTGTTCTCTTGCAAAAGAATATAATATTACTAAGAATCCTTGGAATTGTTATAAATTATGTCATGATGGCTACATTTTTAGCTCAGGTTCTTATTTGGATGTAATTTATTATTTTGGAGCGGAAGAAATCGAGGAACATTTGAGAGCCTCTAAGAAAGGCCATATTTATCTTTTATTTATTCCTACCACCTGGAAGTTTGGGTTAGACTTGGAAGGTGTTGTGGATAAAGAAAACATTCCGAAGGATTATATAGAATTTATTTACGACTATTACGGTTGGCCTCCCTTTTTAAGAGATAATGCAATAGTTTTGGACAAGAGAGTAGGGTTTCAGCGATTAAAGATAAAAGGAGAATATAAAGAAGTTTTCTTTCTTAGAATTAATTCTGCAGCTCCAGAAAGTATAAAAGTGAGGTATTCCCTCTTAAGGTGTGTTGCTCCTAACACCTTTTCATGCCAATTGAAATATACTTACGCAGATACTATTTTAGAAAATTTTGATATAAGCCGGTTAGAAGAACGTTGGATAGGCCCTTCAATACTTGTGGTGCCCAATAAAGGCATTGGAAAGATGTGGGATTTTGTTTCTGTAAAGATGTATTCCCTGAAAATAAAAATTAAATATTTACTTTGGAAAAAAACAAATTAAAAAATGAGGAGGTATTATGTTTAGAAAGATTTTAATCTGTATATTCATTTGTATAACTTTAATCGCATCTCCAGTTGATGATGCCATTAACAAGGGGATTGAGTGGTTAAAACTCAATCAAAATCCAGATTCCACATGGGGAGAAGAATACAATAATTTTCTTTCCACATCAGAGGTCTTAAGAGCTCTTATTCTGAATGGAGAAGATTCGATTTTTGATATTGGTCTTAAGAGGTTCATGTCTTTTTCTCTTCCTTCCTTAGACCACATTTCAAGGTATCTGGAAGTTGTAACTCCTTTTTTCCCGGATACGACGGGACTAATTGATACTATTCTAACTTTCCAGAATCAGGATGGAGGTTTTGGTGCTTTGCGTTTCTATGGGAGTTATCCTCTTGATGTTTCGCTTCTTCTTCGTGCTTTAAATGCGACTAATTATTCTGATTATGATAGGATTGGGAGAATTATTTATTACATCGTAAACAAACAAAAAGACAATTATTGGTGTGATATAAATGATAGTTCATCTGTTTATATTACCGCATTAACTCTCATTTCTCTGGAAAGATTCCATGGTATATATGATTTAAGCACCCAAATCAGAAATGGAATCTCCTGGCTTCTTAGTCAACAGAACACAAATGGTAGTTTTGGGAAGGATACAACTTCAATATATGAGAGCGCCCTTTCCTTGATGGCCCTGCAACATCCGGTTACAGCTGACAGCTCACGGCTCACAGCAATAGAAAAAACAAAAAACTTCCTCCTTTCTGCTCAGGATAGTGAGGGGAGTTGGAACAATAATGCTTATGAGACTGCTCTTGCGATTTTGGCACTTTCTACAATGAGTCCAAATCTTGTGATTTCTTCTGCCTGGACAGATCCTTCCACTATAGGTGATGGGCAGGTTTTTACTCTTTCTGCGGTTATTAAGAACATTGGGATGGAAAAGGCGGATGGGTTTAAGGTTAAATTTATTCTTGATACTCTTCTTCTCTGGGAAGGAGTAATCGATAGTCTTCTTCCCGGTGATTCAACAATAGTAGATTTCTCTTATAATTTGCCTTCTGGAAGATATGAGATTAAAGGAACTGTGGATTGGGAGAACAAAATAAGGGAAGGGAATGAGGGAGATAATGAATATGTTTATCATTTAAATGTATTTACCCCAGCTGATTTAGTCGTTTATCCCCAGGATATAAAGATAGAACCTATAAGACCTACAGAGAAAGATACTATTCAGGTTAATTTTTCTGTTTATAATACTGGAGAGATGAGTGTGAAGAATGTAAAAACTGCGGTTTACGATGGAGACCCTCAAAATGGAGGGCTCCTCCTTGTAAATTTTGATTTTCCTGTTATAGGCGGTGGGCAATTTGTAAGTGGGAGATTTTTGACAATGCTTCCCCAGGGAAATCATACTTTATATGTTTTGGCAGACCCTGATAATATAATTTTGGAATCGAACGAGACAAATAACACGGCAACCCGTTCATTCAATGTTACAGGATTTCCGCCAGACCTTGCCGTAAATAATAACGATATCACATTTACTCCCACTTCACCTGAAGAGGGGGATTCGGTAAAAATTTCAGCCGTAATTCGTAATATTGGAGAGGGAGGCGCACAGGGAATAACTGTTAGTTTTTATGAAGGGAATCCAAATTTAGGAGCAAAACAAATTGGGTCTGTTTTTATAAACTTTGTTCTTCCTGGGGGTTCCAAAAAAGTTGATATAAATTGGGGGACAATCGGCAAAGAGGGTTATAATGACATATGGGTTGTAATAGACCCGGAGAATCGGATAGAAGAGATTACCAAATTAAATAATATAGCTCATGCAAGTATTAAAGTTAAGCCTTCTGAACCGGACCTTGAGATTAAAAGTAAGGATATAGTGCTTTTTCCTGAATATCCTACCCTCTTAGACACAATAAATATTTTAGTTTGGGTTCATAATAGGGGTAGTAAATCGATTAATGAGACAATAAGAGTCAATTTTTACAAGAAGGAAGCAACTGAAGAGAATATTATTGGTTTTTCTCATATATTGAAGTTAATGGGAAAAGACAGTGCTCAAGTTAAATTAAATTGGGTTCCTGACACTTTTGGGTTAATAAGAATATATGCAAAGGCTGACCCATATGATGAAATCGTAGAAAAAAACGACCGTAACAATAAAGCTTATAAAGAAGTATATGTCACCTTTCCTGAGATAACAGAACTTACTCTTGATTCACTTGATATTACTTTTTTTCCAATAAATCCAGAGATTAGTGAATCTGTGGAAATAAATGCGGAGATTCATAATATCTCAGATATCCCAGCAAATTTGGTTAAAGTTGATTTTTATGATGGGAATCCTAATGGAGGAGGAACCCTGATTGGTAGTAATGTTATATCTAAAATTTTTCCATTTGGTTCTGGAAAGGCAAGGATTACTTGGAGCTCTAATAGAGGTGGCCCTCACAGTATCTTTGTTGTGATAGACCCTGATAATTTGATTATGGAAACAAGTAAAGAAAATAATACCGCCGGAAGAGGAATATGGATTGGAAATAGATTACCTATTATTTCTTGGTCAAAAGAAAATGGTTTTATAACCGATGGTGTTAATCCTAATACTGGAGATACAAATGAGATTTTTGAATATAGAATTGTTTATACAGATATTGATAATGACCCTCCTATGGATGGTTATCCAAAAGTTTGGGTTGATTTGGATGGAGATGGATTTTACAATAATGTAGTCGGAGGAATGAAAGAAGGCTCTTTCTCAATGTTCCCTGTGGACCTTTCCGATAATGATTATAGAGATGGAAAGGAATATTCTTATTTAACAAAACTTCCTTTAACTCTTGAAGCTAACTATAGATTTGAAGCGAAAGATATAAAAGGGAACCTTGCGAAAGAAGAGATAGGACCACTGAGTAGTAATGAAGGACCTATTGTTGGTAGTTATCCACCAAGGGTGAATGTGATGCCCGAGTATCCGACTTGGCCAGGTAGGGAAATATATGTTTGGGGCAATGTGTATGATCCTAATTGGAGAGAGAAGAATTACTTCCTGATAGAAAAAGAGGAGCAATGGGAGGTAAATTTTGGAACTAATACTGGTTTATCTGGAGATGATAATTATACTTTAGTGAATCTTCCTTTTGAATTTGAGTTTTATGATTCTACATTTCTAGAAGTTTATATTAGCACAAATGGCTTTATTGGTTTTTCTTCGGAGAATAATTATAGTAAAAGCAATGCTTCCGGTTTCCCAAATACTGAGGATAAATATGTAATTGCACCTTTCTGGACCGATTTGGTAATGAATGATAGTAGTGGAATTTACTATTGGTATTCTGGTGATAAATTCATTATAAGCTGGGTAAATGTTTCCCCGAAAAACAATCCAGATGTGGAATTTATATTTCAGATTTCTCTTGATAAATACGGAAATATAAGATTTAATTATGAAAAGATAGATACAACAATAAATGCTACAATCGGTGTAAATCTTGGGGATGGGGTTGAAGGAAGGACTTATGAGGGCAAACCTACAAGTAAAACTTCTCTTTCTTTGTTGGAAAGGGATTATGATAAGGAAATTGTTGAACCTCACTGGGAGATGGATTTTGGAAGAAATACAGGTCTTTCAGGAGATGATGAATGGGTAAAAGTTTCCCTTCCATTTCCTTTTGAACTTTATGGTTCCACTTTCAACGAAGTATATATAAGCACAAATGGTTATGTGGGTTTTTCGGATGAAAATGATTATACTTTGAGTTCCTGTGATTCTTTCCCTTCAGTTTCTTTCAAATATGTTTTAGCTCCTTATCTTGAAGACCTTTATTTTGAAGATGATGGAGGAGTTTACTACCTTTCAACAAAAGTCTCAGATGAAAGTGATAAGAAAAATAGCTGGGATGTTTTTATAATAAGCTGGGTAAATGCTCATTTAAAAGGTCATCCTGAAAACTCATACACTTTCCAACTTGTTCTAACTGAGAAGAACGAGGTAAGATTTAGTTATTACAGCATCAATACTCTTTCTTCGGATTCGCCTCTTGTAGGGATTAATAAAGGAGATGGTGTTGATGGGACTCTTTATCCAGTTCATCCAATAAGCGAGAGGTCTATAGAGTTCCCAAAAGGAGTTTCTTACACTATGTATAGAAAATCTTTTGAATGGGAAAGCGATTATGGCAAAAGCTCTGGTCTTTATGGAGACGACAATTATACAAAACATAAATTAGAATTTTCATTTCCTTTTTACGATAGCACTTTTGATACACTTTATATAAGCACAAATGGTTGGGTGGACTTCTGGGCTGGTAACAATTCAAGTTGGTGGCATCATAAAAGTTATCCACAGGAAGATTTCCCGCACGACCATCCCGATTATGTAATTTCTCCTTTTGGGTGTAATCTCAGTGTAAGTTACAAAAGACCAGTTTGGATAAATGATACTGAGGATATAAATGGTAAAAAATGTGTGATTACATGGGATAGTTTATCAAGAGTTAAGCCTGAAAAATATACTTTTCAACTTGTGATAAAAGAGTCAGGAGAAATACTATTTAATTACAAGTTCACATCACAACCGGGGACTTTGATCCCCCGTGTTGGTCTTAACAAAGGGGATGGAATAAATGGAGTGAAGGTAGATTTTAAGACTTATCCTATTACGGATGGTTTAACAATCACTTTTAAACCAAATAGTTCTACTTATAGTTTTATTGATAGAGAATTCAGATGGATTGCTTATGGAGATTATGTTGAAATCTCAAAGTGGAATTACGAGAAAGGCTTGGCGAAACTTGGATTACCTTTTAAATTTGATTTCTATGATAGGAACTGGGATACAGTTAACGTTGTAACTAATGGTTTCTTTTACTTTAATTCAATTGTTAATAAGAATTGGTATGATGGTCTTCCTGAAATACCAAATTTTCACCTTAGTTATGGAGGTTATATCTGTCATCCTGTGCTTCAGTATTACGGGATGAAAACTTATAGGAAAGGAGGGGGGATATACAAATTTGAAAAGAAGGGAGATAAAGATACTATTTTTGTTGTAACCACTGCGTATGCTACAAATTCAGATAATGTTCCTAAAGAACAGGACCTTTATACTTTCCAGATAGTATTTTATTCTTCAGGAAGGATAATGATGAATTGTAAAGATTTTGAAAAATACAGCGACTATAAATTTGATATTGGGGTAAATTATGGGGATGGAATAACTTTTACGAAGTATGTGAGTTCCCCCTATAAGGGGCTTTCAATTCTATATGAGCCAATAAGGTATTCTATAAAAAAGGAGAGATTTTATTTGGAAGGAGATTATGGGAAATTTCTTAATTATGCAGTAAATAGTGAGGAAAAGTATTGGTTAAAGACAGTAACGTTGCCATTTAAATTTTCGCTTTTTGATACTACATTTACAAGATTTGATTTAGTATCAAATGGTGTTCTTGATTTTTTAGTTGGGAATGAGAATTTGATATATGTATGGGATTCTTTCCCTTCCGATAGAGCGAAATGGGCAGTTGCTCCCCTTTGGGCAAAATATAACAAGAGTCCCAAAAATGGCAAGGTTTTTTACAAAGAGGTTTTGGATTCTACTTATAAGAAAGTAGTTATTACTTGGTTAGGAGTTTCTTATAATACTCTTGATAGGGAAGATGCTAATAATTTTCAGGCAGTTATATATGAGAATGGGAATATTAGATTTAATTATAATGGTCTTAAAGGACCTTTTACAGCTATAGTAGGAATAAATGAAAATGGAGAAAATGCTGCAGTTTATTCTAAATTTCCTCCTTCTCAGAAATCACTTCTTTTTAAACCTTTTTATTCTGACACACTATTTTACACTTGGGATTTTGGAGACGGTTCTCCTATTGCGGAAGGTTTGGTAAGTAACTCTAAATTCATTTTCAAAAAGCATACTTATACAGGTGTTTGGAAAGATTATAAGGCAGTTCTTACAATAAAAGATGAGGAAGGGAATTGGGATAGTGATACAACTGTAATCCATGTCCTACCCGAAACAAAGGAAACGAAAATTGGGGCAGCAGTGGAGGATGGGCTTAGATATTTATACTTGTCTCAAGATAAAGAAGGCTATTGGAGATATGGGGATTATGATAGTGTTGGACCTACTGGTATTGCAATACTTGCTTTTGCGAATAGTGGGTATACATCTAATGGAGATTTCGATAAAGAAATATATGCTGAATATTTGAAAAAGGCAGAAGATTGGATTCTTAAAGGGATGAAGTATGAAGCTATTTCTGAACAATATAGGGGAAATCCTGATTCTGATCGGGATGGTTTAGGATTAAATATTTGTAATATAGACTGGGGTTACCAACACCCAATTGCAATGATGGGATTTATTGGAGCTCATAACCCGGAGGATATTGCCGGTCCTTATGGACCTAATGAAAGTGAAGTCACCTGGCGAGAGTTAATCGTAGATGCTGTGGATTATCTTGCATTTGGGCAAACTGATTCCGCAAGTGGAAGGTACAGAGGGGGTTGGAGGTATTCTCCTAATAAGGAAGCAGACAATTCCGTAACCCAATGGCCAGTTCTTGCTCTTGAATCTGCAGAAAGAGAATGGGGAATTTATGCTCCGCCTTGGGTGAAGGATGAATTAATGGTCTGGCTCGAATATTCCCAACTTGAAGACGGCGGATTTGGATATACTGGGCCAGATAACGGAAATATAGCAAGAACAGGTGCAGGAATTTGTGGATATTCATACTGTGGGCTCTCATCTGATACGATATGTATTAAAAAAGCTATAGATTATCTTGATAAAAATTGGAATAAAACTGGGGAAAATGGTAACTTTGGTAATTACTACGCAATGTATACAGTGATGAAAGGATGTAGGATTGCAAACCCACCGATTGAATATATTGGAGGGCATAATTGGTATGAAGAATATTCAGATTATTTACTTTCAGCGCAAAGGAAAGATGGGTCCCATCCTCGGAGTACCTATTCAAATGAGGTGCTCTCCACAGCTTGGGCAACTCTTATTTTAACTCCGTTCGTGATAGGTAAACCGCCTGTAGCAGACGCAGGACCTGACCAGATTGTTGCACCAAGAGATATTGTTCATTTCAATGGTTCTGGGTCCTATCACAAAGATACTGCAAGAACCATAGTGAAATACGAATGGGACTTTAATAATGATGGTATTTTCGACTCAACAGGTGTCGAGGCAACATATATGTGGGCTGATACAGGAAAATACTATGTTACACTTAGAGTGTGGGATGATAACGTTCCTCCAAAATCAGACATTGATGTGTGTATAGTTTTTGTGACTCTTGGGAATCATCCTCCTCGTGCGAATGCAGGAGGTCCTTATGAAGGATTTATAAATTCTCCAGTCTTACTTGATGGTTCTTTTTCTTATGACCCAGATACTCTGGTAGGCGATTCTATCCTCTCGTATAAGTGGGAAATTGATGGTGATGGAGATTTTGATGACTTCTTTGGAAAGAAGGGTGAATGGATATGGAATAAACCATTTAAAGGGAAAATAGGTCTTAAAGTTGAAGATACAAAGAGAATGAGCGATATTGATTGGGCTTCGGTTGATATTGTTGAATTTAATCTTTCTTCAGAAGGAGCATTTCCTGATCCATTTTCTCCAGAAGCAAGCCCTGGGATTAAAGATACAACGTATATTAGGTATGTACTTTCTGGGAATTCAGATATAACCATTTATATTTTGGATATTTTTGGAAACAATATAACTACCCTTGGTCCTTTTAATAGGAAGAGTGGTTTTCACAAGGAAAGCTGGGATGGAAGGTTCATTGGGAGTGGGATATATCCGTATATAATAGAGAGTAATCATGGTTTTTCGGTAAAAGATACTGTTGAGATAGATAATATACCACCTAAAGGGATAATTCTCTATCCTTCCGAATGGGACACTATCACTACAGATATTTCTGTTTTAAATATAATAGGTACTGTTACAGATTCCAACTGGGAAGGAAAAGCTATTAATTTTGAGCATTTCGTTCTTGAATACGGAAAAGGCGAGAATCCAGTAAATTGGGATTTAATCTCGGAAGGGGTAATAGTAATTATTGATGGCGTTCTCGGTTCTCTTGATATTACTGGATTTCCAGCAGGAATTTATACTTTGAGGCTTAAGACTTATGATAAGGCAGGGAATGAATTTGTTACTCAACGCAGAATTATAATTGTTTCTTATCCTGACTTGCTTATAACAAGTTTAACACCTTTCCCCAAGAGTGCTATAGAAGGAGACACAATACAGGTAGGAGCAGATATTCTAAATCAAGGTTCACTTCCTGCTAAGGAGAATAAGATAAAGTTCTTCCTTAGAATGCCTGAGAATGGAGAACTTATTGATGAGGGTTCTGTTCAGGCTTTAAATCCGGGAGAGAATACTTCGATAGAGATCAAATGGTGGTCGAAAGGTTATCCCGGCACTAATACCATCTGGGCGTGGGTTGACGCTGAAGATAGTGTAAAAGAATCAAATGAGAACAATAACCGTTTGATGACCACTGTGGAGATAACACTCCCGAGTTTACCTGATTTAGGGATAAGAGACATAGAGTTCTTGCCCCCAGAACCAAAGGAAGGAGATATAGTAAGAATAACAGGTGTTGTCGAGAACTCAGGTATTTCTATTTCTAATTTCAGGGTCAACTTCTATTCGGATGGAAGCCTAATAGGAAGTGAGATTATCAATGATAGCCTTAAAACCGGAGAGACTGTTCCTGTAGAAATAGAATGGGATACTTATGGATGGTCCGGCACTCACGAAATAGAATTATATGCCGACCCTTCTAACTTAATAGAAGAATTATCTGAAGACAATAACACAATGAGTAAAACCATAATTATTGGTCCTTCACCTATTATTCTCTCAGTTACAACTGATAAGGAAGAATATGGCGCTTATGATAGTGT
This sequence comes from candidate division WOR-3 bacterium, assembly GCA_039804165.1. Classification (NCBI taxonomy): domain Bacteria; kingdom Pseudomonadati; phylum Caldifarciminota; species Caldifarciminota bacterium. The sequence continues at coordinate 3,804 of JBDRZZ010000033.1, read as the reverse complement.
TAGAGTAATAACAAGAATAGAGAATAATGGAGAAAGCACTAAAGATTTAATGGTTAATTTAAAGGTCAAAGAGAAAGATGAGTTAATTTCGACATTTAATATAACTTTAGAACCACATGCGATAAAAGATACTATAATTTACTGGAATACCCAGAGAACCTTCTGGGGAACTTATACTGTTCTTGGAGAAGCGAATGAAGGGGAAAGGCTCAGAGCTAAAGACGAAGATGATTTCGAAATAATTCCTGAAATTTCCACAAGTCTTTCTTTATTTACAAATAAATCATCCTACAAATCCTATGAGAATGTTGAGATAAATTCAATTGCGAAAAACAATTCTCCGAATTGTCTATTCAATGAAGTGACCCTTAAAATTATCGTTATTTCACCTGATAATGATACTCTGAAAAGGTATTCACATTTATTCGGACTTTCGCTGGATGAAATTGTAAATAGAAAGGATTTCTGGAATACAGAATCAAGAGTTCCTGGTGAATACAAAATAAAGGGTATTCTTATAAATAACGCTGATGGTTCTATTCTTTCTCTAGACTCTCTCTGGATTACTTTATCAGAATCTGTTGTTCTTATGGGAGGAATAAATGTAATTCAGGAAAGCATCGAGTGGGGGGAGTATTTCGATGTCGCAAGATGGGTGAAGAATACAGGCAATATAGATATCATTGGCTACGGAATAACAAATGTTATAGACCCGGTCACAAAAGAAGAAAAAGATACAGTAAAAACCTCTATTTCAATAAAGATAGATTCAACTTACCTGGACACTTTAAGGATGGAAAGTGGGAAGTATTATGCTACAAAGGATTATCTTGTTTCATTTGTTGTGGAGGCAAGGGGTGAAAAGATAGGGGTAGGGATAGATAATATAAGAATACTGGATGTTACTGCACCTCTTATAACGGAAACAATATCTCCTGTTGAAGATGAATATTATTCGAAGAACGTGGAAGTAAAGGCGAGGGTTATGGATGATGTCAGTGGGGTTAAAAAGGTTGAATACAGAATAGACGGTCTATCATATAATGAGATTATAAGGGTTGAAGGAGATTCGATTAACGGAGTATATGAAGGCTCATGGGAGAGCGAAAACGTTGAAGACGGAGAATATATTCTAACAATAAGAGCTGAGGATAAGGGAGGAAACAACTGGAATACTTCAACAGGTGATTTAAATCCAGTTGAAGTAAGGCTTAAAATCGATAATACGGAACCGATAACCACTCTGCACATTGGTCCACCTCACTATCTACTTGTTGAGGGCTCTCCGCTTTACATTACCTCTACAACTCCCCTCTCAATAACTGGAGAGGATGTAGAGAAAAATAATGTAACATCGGGAGTAGATTCCACATATTATCGTATTGACGATAATTTGTGGAACGTATATGCTGGTGGAGAGTTTAAAGTAAGAGACGAAGGAATCCATGTTATTGAGTACTATTCGGTAGATAGAGCCGGGAATAGAGAAGAAGTCAAGTCAACGGAATTATTTGTGGATAATACACCACCGGTTACCACCCTCATCCCCGGAACCCCTAGCTACGAGCCAGCTGATAGCTCACAGCTTTACATCTCCTCCAAGACCGCGCTCTCTCTGAAAACGGACGATGTAGGGTGTGGTGTGGATACAACTTATTACCGTATAGATGATAATACGTGGAATGTCTACACTGGTGTAGAATTTAATTTGGTTGAAGAAGGAACTCATATAATTGAGTATTATTCGGTTGATAAATTAGGAAATAGAGAAGAAATAAAATCCAGAAAATTGACGATGGATAATACTCCACCACTGTCTTATCTTGTTTTTGGGGAGCCGAAAAAGTTGTTTAATGGGATTCTTTACATTTCACCAGAGACTCCTATTTGGATTGAGGCTCTTGATACATGCGGGATTGCGAGTTTTTTCTATGCTGTTTCTACTATTTCGGGAGATGTTTTACAACCATGGACAGAAGCTCTTGGTAGTTTTAATATCCCATACACTCCACCACATTATAGATATGTGATTTCTTATTACTCCGTGGATAATCTCGGTAATGCCGAATCTCCAAAGGATACTGTTGTTGCTTTTGATTGTGAGCCACCTATTACCACCCTGCACATCGGCCTCCCCCGCTATCCGCTTGCCGCTTCTGGCGAACCGCAATACATCACCTCTGCTACCCCCTTAAGTTTTGAGGCAACTGATGACATCTCTGGAGTTGATAGCTTGTATTACAGGATAGATGGAGGGATATGGATTGCTAACCGCTATCCGCCTGCCGGTGACCACATTGAATTCAAAGTTGAAGGCGAAGGGATTCATTTTGTTGAGTATTATTCTATTGATAGGGCCGGGAATAGAGAAGTTGTTAAGATAAAAGAGATAAGGGTTGATAATACTCCTCCAATTAGTAAGAGAACTTTAGGAGAGCCTCAATTTGATTCTTTATTCATTAGTTCCAAAACTCCTATAGTTATATCCTCTTTTGATCCTATCTCTTTGGGTGTTGCTTCTGGGATTTGGGAGATTTATTATAGGATAAATGAAGGGTCGTGGGAAGAGGTTGAAAGAAATATGGCGGAGTTTTCTATTTCTGGTGAGGATGGTGTTTATAAAATTGAGTATTATGGAAAAGACCACGTTGAAAATGCGGAGAAGATAAAAGAGGATTCTTTAAAGCTTGATAATACTGTGCCTTTTAGCACTCTTAAGGTTGGTGAGCCTTATTATTCAATCACTGGTTCACCAATTTTTATTAATTCGGAGACAAAAGTAGAGATAATTTCTTTAGATCCGGAAATAAACGGAGTTTCTTCTGGTTTAAATAGGATTGAATATTATATTGATAATGAGCCATTTAAGGATTATGATTCGGGATTTAGTGTTATAGATTTGGATGGCTTACATAAGATTTACTATCGTTCGATTGATAATGTTAATAATGTAGAGGATGTAAAAGATACAACTTTTTATCTTGATAACACTGCTCCTGTTACGAGTTTGGATATTGGAGAGCCTCATTATTTAGGTGGTGATTCTCTTGGATTAATTTATTTGACTTCTTTAACACCAATTACTCTTCTTGTTACAGATGGAGAGGGTTCTGGGGTGAAGAGTTCTGATTATCAGATTGATGATCTTGGATGGGTTTCATACGATAAGGAAGTGACGTTTGATTTTTCTAAGGTTGGCGAAGGAATGCATATTCTTTATTATAGGAGCATTGATAATTTAGGGAATGAAGAGGAAATGAAATCTTTTTACTTTGCTGTTGATAATACTCCACCGATTTCTAAGCTTATTTCTGGGGAGCCGAGTTTTGAGCTTCCAGCTGACAGCTTAGGTAGAACATTAATAACTTCCAGGACTCCTCTTATATTAACTGCTATAGACCCAATATCAAGTGATGTTGCCTCAGGAGTGAAGGAAGTGGAATACATAATTACAGAGCTTTCAGCTGGCAGCTCACAGCTAACAGCGACAATGGAAGGAGATAGCGTTATGTTCACGATTACTGGCGAAGATGGGAGTTATAAAGTTGATTATCGTGCTCGGGATAATGTTTTAAATCTTGAGTCGTTTAATTCCAGGTATTATGAACTGGATAATACGCCGCCTCTTGCGATGATAATATCACCTCTTGATTCTACAATGGTGAGTGACGAAATCACAATAATTGGAACTGCGAAGGATTCCCATTTTAAGGAATATGTCCTCGAATATGGAATAGGTTTGGACCCAACTGATTGGAATATCATTAGAGTAGGGGATAAAGAGGTTAGAGACTCTATTTTAGG
>JBDRZZ010000032.1 GCA_039804165.1 candidate division WOR-3 bacterium | reverse complement strand
GAGCCTTTGATGCGATCAGAGTAATTGAATGGTTGATAGGCAAGGGTTTTTACTTTGTCCTCCGTTTAAGGGAGCAGAGGCATTTATATATTGATGGAGAAAAAGTGGGATATGAAGGATGGCGGAGGATTCCTTTATTGAGGGAAGTTATCGTTGATAAAATCACGAGGAAAAATAGGATAAAGAAGGAACATTATTCAGCTGGAATAAAAGAGGTTTACCTTCCATATTCGGAATATCGAAAAGAGAAATTATGGTTGCTTGTAATAAAGAAAAAACGAGTGGAAGGGAAAGAGAATGGGTTCAGTTATTTTCTTGGTTGAGTCCCGGAAGAAACGACACCAGAAGAAGTATTTAGAGAAATGTTGAGAGCGTATGGAGCGAGATGGGAAATAGAGGAATTTCACTGTCAAATGAAGCAAGATTTTAGAATAGAATTTGAGGAGTTAAACTATTGGTTTACTTAAATCATTTCGGAGGAGTATGATTGAAATTCAAAGAGAAAACGAAATTTATAAGCCTCTTTTGCCGAAATGGAAGTGCCTCTATGAAAAAGGGGCGTCAGTAAAGGAGAACGATTCTCACAAATCCTCAATAAATTTTCTAATACTTGACATAAATATTCAAAGCTTTAAAATTACTTAAATAATGAAAGTAGCTTCTGTTTTCGAAATAAGAAAATTAGACCAAGCGGCTAGCGAAAAATATGGCATTTTAGAAATGCTTTTAATGGAAAATGCTGGTAATGCAGTTTTTTATGTCATTGAAAAAGAATTTGAAACTGAGAAAAATAAATTTTTAATCCTTGCAGGGGGTGGAAATAATGGTGGCGATGGAATGGTTGTGGCAAGAAAACTCTTTTCAAATGGAGCAAGCCTGCAATTTTTCCTTCTTGCAGAAGAAGAAAAACTAAAAGGAATCACAAAGGAGAATTTTGAGATCTTAAAGAAGATTGGGGTTCCACTTAAAATAAAACCAAATATAAGAGAGATAAAAAAAGCTATAGAGAAAAGTGATATTATTATTGATGCAATACTTGGAATTGGCGTTTCAGGAGAAGTAAGTGGAATTTATAAAGAGGTAATTGAACTTATAAATAAATCTGGTAAAAAAATCATAAGTGTGGATATCCCTTCAGGAATAAACGGAGACACAGGAGAAATTATGGGAGTTGCTGTAAAAAGTGATATTACAGTGACTTTCGGATTACCAAAAGTAGGAATTTTTAACTTTCCTGGGTATGAACACTGGAAAAGACTTTTTGTCTCGCATATTTCTTTTCCACCACAACTTTATAATGATAGATCTATTAAAACCGAAATAAACTACCCTCCTCCTCTTAAGGGAAGAGAAAAAGACACCCATAAAGGTAGTTTTGGGAAATGCCTTTTTGTTGCAGGTTCAAAAAAATATCTCGGAGCACCTTATTTTTCTGCAATCTCTTTTTTAAAAGCAGGTGGAGGACTTTCTTATCTTGCAACTCCTTCCTCTATTTCATCTTTTATTGGAAGAAGAGGAAAAGAACTTGTTATTTTACCACAAAAAGAGACAGAGCGTGGCTCAATCTCTACGAGTAATTTAAAAGAATTGATTGAGTTTTCTAAGAATGTTGATTTAGTTGTTATTGGACCTGGTCTTTCTCTTGTGGAAGAAACTCAAGAGTTGGTCCGAAGCTTAATTTTGGAAATAAAAAAGCCAATTTTGGTTGATGGAGATGGATTAACAGCTTTAAAAGACAACCTCCGTCTCCTTAAAAAGAGGAAAGAACCCACAGTTTTGACTCCGCATCCTGGAGAATTTGTTAGGTTATTTGGGGGAGAAACGGAAGAGGTAAAGAGGAACAGAATAAAAATAGTAAGAGAAAAAGCTTCTGAGTATGGCTGCTTTATCGTTTTTAAAGGAGCGAATTCTTTGATTGGATGCCCAAATGGAGAAGTTTTCATAAATCTTACCGGAAATCCCGGAATGGCAACAGCAGGCTCTGGTGATGTTTTAACAGGAATAATTCCTGCAATGTTAAAAGCGGTTGCTTCTCCTAAAAAAATGGATTCCATAAAAGATTCTCTCAAATTGGGTGTTTTTCTTCATGGTCTTGCAGGAGACATTGCAAGTGAGGAAAAAGGGGAAGAAGGAATAACAGCCACTGATATTTTAAATTCGATACCTTTAGCCATAAAAGAATACAAAAGAAAAGGAAACAAAATAATCAAAAATATAGAAATAATATAAATAAAATCAGAAAGAAATGAAAGCTTGGGTTCTTGAAAAGCAAGAAAAGATAGAGGAAAAACCATTATGCCAAAGAGAAATTTCTATTCCTTCTCCCCAAAAAAATGAAATAAGAATAAGAATTAAGGCAACAGGAATTTGCAGAACAGATTTACATATAATAGAAGGAGACTTACCTCTTCACAAAAAACCAGTAATTCCAGGACACCAAATTGTTGGAATTGTTGAAGAACTTGGGGAAGACATAACTTCTTTCAAGATAGGAGATAAAGTTGGAGTGGCTTGGCTTTATAGAGCTTGTGGTGAATGCGAATTTTGCAGGAAAGGAATAGAAAATCTATGCGAAAAAGCAAAATTTACGGGTTGGGATGTAGATGGAGGTTTTACAGAAGCAATAGTTATTAATGAAAATTTCGCTTTTCACCTTGGAGAAAAACACTCTTTTGCTGAACAAGTTCCTTTTATGTGCGCAGGGATAACAGGATATAGAGGTTACCGTCTTGCAGAGATAAAAAAAGGAGAGAAATTGGGGCTATTTGGTTTTGGCCCCACAGCTTTTTATGTGCTTCAAATTGCAAACTCAGAAGATATTGAATGTTTCGTAGTAACAAGAAGCAAACGTAATCAGGAGTTTGCTAAAAAATTAAAAGCAAGCTGGGTTGGAAGCTACGAAGATAAACTCCCCATTGAACTTGATGCCGCAATTCTCTATCCACCTAATGGAGAACTTGTTTCCTACGTTTTGTCTATGCTTAAGCCTGGAGGAAGATTAATCTTATCTCCAATTTATATGTCAAAAATAGAAATTAAAGATTATCCCAATCTCCTTTGGCGAGAAAAAAGTATTAAGTCTATTGCAAATATAACTCGTAAAGACGGAATAGAATTTTTAAAGATTGCAGATGAGCTTAACCTAAACTCAAGGATTGAGTTGTATGGTTTCAACGAAATACCAAAAGCTCTTTTAAAACTTAAAAGAGGGGAAGTAGAGGGCACGCCTGTTGTCTCTTTTGAATAAATCATATATTGCCATTTTCAAATTATTTGTTATTATAAAATAAAAAGGAGGTAAATAAAAATGGAGGCAAAAGTATCGGATGAAAAGCCTCCCCAAAGAGAAAATGGACAGAAAGTCAAATTACTTGGGCCTGTTTCTAATTTAGAAGAATATGTCCACTCAGATTGGTGGAGGTTAATTTTTAACTCAATTTATCTAAAAACAGACGGTGATATTGTAGAAAATCTCGCTAACACAAAAAAAGAAGTTGATCTTTGTATAGAAATTTTAAAACTCTCTCCCGAAGATAAAATCTTAGACTTATGCTGTGGACAAGGACGGCACTCTCTGGAATTAGCAAGAAGAGGTTTTAATTTTGTAGAAGGAATAGACCGCTCACATTACTTAATCCAAAAAGCTAAAACACAAGCAAAAAAAGAACTCTTGAATGTTAGATTTAGAGAAGGGGATGCAAGAAAATTACCCTATCCTCCTGATAGTTTTGATATTGTCCTTTTATTAGGAAATAGTTTTGGTTATTTTGAAACAGTTCAAGATGACTTAAGAGTTCTTAAGGAAATTCTAAGAGTTTTAAAACCTTGGGGTAAACTTTTAATAGATGTTGCAGATGGAGAATATCTTAGGAAACACTTTAATCCAAGAAATTGGGAATGGATAGATAAAAAACATTTCGTTTGTAGAGAGCGCTCCCTTTCTCTGGATAAACAACGGCTAATTTCAAGAGAGGTTGTTACTCATATAGAAAAAGGTGTTATTGCGGATCAATTTTACGCAGAAAGGCTTTATTCTAAGAAGAGTTTAAACGAACTTCTTGAATTAGCAAACTTCAGAAACATTGTATTTCAAGAGAGCCTTAATTCAACTTCTACCCGAAATCAAGATCTTGGTATGATGGAAAAGCGAATTATTTTAACAGCGATAGCGAAAAAAGAATGGACACCAGTAAGAAAAAAGGAAGCTATTAAAAATGTTGTTGTGATCTTAGGAGATCCACGTAAAGCTGACCCCTTAAAACCTTTCTGCATTTTTGATGATGATGACTTCTATACTATTGACGAGCTGAAATCTGCCTTAAGAGAGCTTAAGGAATATCAGTTTACCTATTTAGACAATCATGATACTTTAATCTTTGATTTATTAAAGCTTAAAGAGAAAAATACCTTCGTTTTTAATTTATGTGATGAAGGTTATGACAACGAACCAAGAAAAGAACTTCATATTCCAGCTCTTTTAGAAATCTTAGAAATCCCTTATACTGGTGCCGGACCTCAATGCCTTGCCCACTGTTATGATAAATCCCTCATTCGAGGAATTGCAAAAGAAATGGGGATACCTGTTCCAGAAGCATTTTTTGTTAAACCCGAGGATACAACTTTTGAACTACCCTTTGAATTCCCTTTTCTTGTCAAACCCAATTTTGGGGATTCAAGTTTTGGAATAACTCAAAGGAGTGTGGTTAATAACTTTGAGGAACTCGCAAACGCAATCTCAGAGATAAGAGAAAAATTCGGTTATGATAAACCCATCCTTGTAGAAGAGTTTCTTTCTGGAAAAGACTTAAGTGTAGGAATCATAGGGAATCCTCCGGATTCCTATATGGTCCTACCAATAATAGAGGAGGATTATTCTTCTCTTCCTAAAGAGCTCCCTAAAATTTGTGGTTATGAAGCAAAGTGGTTACCTCACTCTCCATATTGGAATATAAAATCTATAAAAGCCAATCTTCCTAAAGAGATGGAACAATCTATAATAGAATGGTGTCTTAGGTTGTTCGAAAGACTTGAATGCAGAGATTATGCCCGCTTTGATTGGAGGCTTGATGAAAAAGAAAATCCAAAACTCTTAGAAGTTAATCCTAATCCTGGTTGGTGTTGGGATGGACATCTTGCAAAGATGGCAAAAATAGCTGGGCTTTCTTATTCTGAGATGCTTAGAAGAATTCTTCAAGCTGCTGAAGAACGATTAAGAGGCCAAAACCAGAAGAAGAAAACAAGTTAATTTTTACTTGATTTTTAAAGAAAAAGAAATATATTTTATATAAATAGGAGGTCAGGATGATGGAAATAAAAAAAATAAGAAACCGTGTTAAAAAGATTGGTCTTGCAATGTTATTCCCTTTATTTGGATTTCTCTCTTTGGTTTGGGTAATTATAAGAGTGGGGACAAAACCAAGTAGACTTCGTTACCCTTGTATGAAGGTTGCTATCCCAACAGCAGGGACTTTCATGGTATACTTAGCAAGTCTTTTCGCTTCCATTTTTTCTATTAAAAAAGCAAAGGAAAAATTAAGAAATTCAAAATATCTTGTTGGATGGGTTCTTATCTTTCTGGGGATAATAAGTGGAACGGTAGCTGTTCTTCATACAAATAAGTCTGCCTTTGCTCAAGGACCTTCTTACGAGGTGAGTCAGCTCGAGCCACCGAATCAACCTATGGGAGAGGCAAAAGGGATTTTCCCTGGAAGAGTTGTGTGGGTTTTTGATCGAAATGCAACGAATGAGAATTGCAATCCAGGAGCCACAGGTGATGGATGGTTTCTCCCAAAGAATAATAACCAAGATGTTATAGATGCAATGTTAGATACAGCTGTAAAAGTGCTTGTAGGGGAAAATAATGTTAAAGATGCTTGGGATAAAATCTTTCGATATAATAATTCTCAAAGAGGGAAAGGGGAAGTTGGTTATCAGGAAGGTGAGATAATATTTATAAAAATCAATAGAACCAGCTCTTATCAGATTGGGCCTAACTTTGAACCAATTGGGAGTAGTTATGGTGTATCCGAAACATCTCCTCAATTGGTTTTATCTCTTTTAAGGCATCTTGTATATGAAGTGGGAGTCCCCCAGCAGTATATCTATATCGGTGACCCGATGAAGCATCTTTACAATCATGATTATGACCTATGGCACAGTGAATTTCCAAATATTCACTACCTTGACCATGATAGAAATTATGGGGGAAGAGAGGTGGTTCAGAAAGGATCCTCTATAATCCATTATTCTGATAGTGGAGCAGTCCTCCGAGAGGGGTCTTTCCAAAATGCTGATTCCGGAGGTCCAATCTATATAGATACCTTTTATACAATCTTTGAGAATTGTGATTACTTGATAAATGTTCCAACTTTAAAAGGGCATAGAAGGGCAGGGGTCACTCTTTTTGCTAAAAATCATTTCGGTTCCCATGTCCGGTCTAATGCTGTTCATCTCCATATGGGGCTTGTTGCCCCAGATGAGCCTGGGAAACATCCAGAAAATGAAAGACACGAATATGGTCTATATAGGGTTTTGGTTGATTTAATGGGTTATGAGTTATTTAGAGAAAAAAATTTGATATTTTTAATGGACGCCCTCTGGTCAGCAGGGCATGAACTTGATAAACCTACCAAATGGAAAATTCAACCTTTCAATAATGACTGGAGCTCATCAATATTCATATCACAAGACAATGTTGCAATTGAATCCGTGGGTTATGATTTCTTGAGAGCCGAGTATACTCAGGCAAATCATCCCGGTCTTACCTATGTTCAGATGGAAGGAGTTGATGATTACCTCCACCAAGCTGCGGATTCAGCAAATTGGCCAGACAGTCTTATCTACGATCCTGAAGGAGATGGGACCCCAATGCCATGGAGTCTTGGAGTCCATGAACATTGGAATAACGCAACTAATAAACAGTATTCAAGAAATCTTGGAACTGGTAATGGGATTGAACTTGTCCAAATTCTTGGAGTTACGCAAGGTGTTGAAGAAGAAAAGATCTTGGCTGGAAGACCAATTTTATATCAAAACTACCCTAATCCTTTCAATAGCTCTACCACAATTAGATATGAAATCCCGAAAACTTCTAGAGTCCAGCTTTCTATCTACAACCTCTTAGGAGAAGAAGTGGCGACTCTTATAAAAGAGAAAGAAAAAACAGCGGGCTCTCATTTTTGTAGCTGGGATGGAATACAAAATAATGGAAAGGAAGCTCCAAGCGGATTCTATATTTATAAGCTGAAAGTAATGAGAGACGGTGAATCTTTTGAAGAGTCTAAAAAAATGTTACTTATTAAATAATGTTTTTATCTCTTTCTTATAAAAAGAGCAAGAGAAAGGAGAAAAAAACCGGGTAAGAAAAATTGCCAGGGGAATTGGTTAATAGAAGAAGGGAAAGCCACTTTCTCAATATTATCTTTCAAAATTAAAGATTTATAAAGAAAGGAAATTAAAATTAAGACTCCTCCAAAAATTCCGAGAAGAAGGTTAATTTTCATCTTCCTTTTCTTCTTAAATAAATTATATAAACCTCCCAAGATAAAAACCAAAGACACAAGAATGGGACAGATAATAGGTGCAATCCACAAAGAAGGGATCAAAAATAAAAGGTCGAAAGAGAAAATAGAACTTGGCCACCTAATCATCAAAAATAGAAAAATATAATAAAATATATCCCAGACTCCAAAAGTAAAAATCCAGAGATAAAAAATTTCCTCTTTTTCCCTTGAAGAAAGATAACTTACTAAAGTAATAATGAGAAGGGTTGATAATTCTCGGAGGATTTCAAAGACGAAAATTTCAGGATCCATCATTTTTAGAGGAAAAAGGATTTTAGGATCTTCATAATAAAGATATCTAAGATATGTGACAACATCTGCTTCTAAATAACCAAAAACAACTGCAAAAAGGGAAAGCCCTATTATTCTCTTCTTCATCTGTTTAGCACTCTCATAGCTTTGGTTGAGTCAATCCACCCACCTTCTCCTTCCTGAAATTGCACTAACCACCACCCATTTTCTTCCCTAATAAGATTCCCCTCCTCCGTCTCTTCCACTCTCATAAGCTCTTTAAATTGTTCACCAGGTCCACTATAAGCTATTGTGGTTTCTGTTATTACAAGCCAGTTAGATTTAACTCTCCCATACCAACTAGAAAAACCTAAAAGAGAAAAAACAAAAAAAAATCCAGTGATAAAAAGAAAAGGATAGGTTGGAAAATTTATTAATTTCACTCTTTGAAGAAGACATATTGAAAGAACTCCCACAAGTAGATTAAAAGAAAGAGCAAGAAGATACGAAAAAGTTCTTAGAGATATTCTATCAATCAAACCCCTAAAAAAAGAAAAGAATGGATTCGGAGTCTCTTCCCTTTTTGCAATTAAATAAATATTATGTTTTATATTTTTATTCCCTGGAGAAAGAAACCATCCTCTCCTATAATATAGAAGACTTTCCCCAAACTCTCCCATTCTGTAATAGCAATTCCCTATATTCAAATATAATTCAGGATTCACAATTCCTTTCTCAAGATACTTTTTATATTCCTGAAGAGCCTCTTCATATTCTCCATTTCTGTAATATTCCTCTGCGGTTTTTTGAACTTCCCCTAAGAAAAAGAGAAATAAACTAATATAAAGCATTAATCACCTCTTTTAAAGTTTTTAAATCCCTACTAATCTCATCCTCTTTAGGTTTAAAAGAAGTAAAACGAACCATTTCGCTTTTCTCAAGAATTCCAAGGAGAGAAGCCACAACCTCTTCAGTAACATCTTTACTCCGTAGCTCTTTAGCAATTTCTTCTTTTTTCATTCCAAATACATCTATATTAAATTTTAATTTTAGAAATTTAAGAAGAACCCTGGAGAGTTCTTCATAGAAAGCTCTCATCTCTCCTTTTGCTTTTTCTCTTTCTAATTTTATAAACCCCTTTTTTAATTCTTTAGGGATTGCCTTCACCCTTGCATAACTACGATCACCTTCTATTTTCTTTTTCTCCCAAACATAGTAGGAAGTCAATAGAAGAACTATAAAAGAAGGTAAAAAATATAGGAAAAGATAAGGAGGAATTAAATAAACTTTTTTCATTGGAACAGGTAAAACATAAGAAATATCCTCACTAATTTTACTTGTTACAATTTCTTTTTCGCTTTCTCCTACAGATTTCACTTGAATTCTCCAAGGACCAATTGTTTTTCTTATAAAAGTTTCAGTTTTTGAATCAAAATAAGCCCACTTTATCTCTGGAATTTCAACCAGACCAGAAACCTTAGGAGTAAGAAGATAAGTAAATACTCTCTCCCCTTTTAAAGTTCCTCCTGAAATGCTTGAATTTACTTTTGATTCTGGAGGATATACGTCGAATTTTCTTGAAGAGGGAATTTCTGGTGGAGATAAAAGATTTATATTCCCTTCCCCTTTTATTATTATCTTAAAAGAAAAAGGAGCATCAACCTTCACTTCTCCTGTATCAAGTTCTGCTGAAAAACTGAATTTGCCAACGGCATCAATAAATTCAGAAGGACGATCAGAAGGAAAAGATTTTATCTTTATCGTTTTTGGTTCTGAAGAAATTATTCTCCTTTCATCAAAGAATGAGAAAAAGTCTCCTCTAACATAAACCTCCATAGATGCCGGATTGATTTGAATGTCTTTTTCTCCGAGAGGAAAAATAAGATCTCTTTTAATTAAAGCTCTTGAATACCCAACCCCACCAATAGAAGTTCTGGAGAATTCCAATCTTGTTGGAGTCTGAAGATTTTCTACCCAAGCATTTTCATAACTTGGGGAATTAATTAGCTGAATATTAGTAAGGTTTACCCTCGTATAAAGATAATGATTGACTATTAAAGGCTCTCCAGGATAAACAGAACCTTTTGAGACCTCGCAATCTAAAAAGACATCTTCATAACCTGAAATAGATGGAGAAATTTTTCTCTCTGGTTGAGAAGGGGTAACCCTTTGAGGTTTTTGAGGTTGAGGAGTCCCCTTTTTAACATTTATTTTTATTGGCTCTGTAGAGTATTTTTCTCCTTTATATGTTAAAGTGAAAGGAGGTATAGTATATTCTCCTTCAGAACTAGCAATCATCTGGTAATCAAACCTTAAGGTTGTAGATTTTGAAATTTTTCCATTTATAAAATTAATTTGAGTGGATTGAGATCTTGATGAGCCAAGAATATCAATTCCAGAAACCGAAGGAGGTCTTGGGGCACCAACTCCCTCAAGGTCCTCTCCTTCAATATAAACACTAACAGTAAAAGGCTCCCCAACAAACACAATAGTTTTATCAATAGAAGCTGTAAAAGTAAGGCAAATAAGAAGTAAAATCACCATTTCCCTGCATCCTCCTCTCTCCTTCCCATCTTTAAAGCTTTCTTCATTGTTTCTTTTTGCTCATTTTTCAAAGCTTCATTCATTTTATATTGAGGAATAGGTTGTAGCTCCCTTTTCTGTTCTTGTTTTTCCTTTTTTTCTTCTTTCTCCTTACTTTTTCCTTTTTCCTCTTTCTTCATCATCTTAGCTATCTCAAGATTCCTTTTTGCCCTAATGTCTTTTGGATTCAACAAAAGAGCATTCTTATAAGCAGATATAGCATCATCATATTGCTTAGCTTCCATAAACACATTCCCAAGATTATAGAAGCTTTTTTCTCTTAGGTCTTTATCCTTAGAGGTTACTAGCCTTGCAAATTCATCTCCAGCTTCTCTAAATCTTTTTAATTCAAAAGCACAATCTGCAAAATTGAATTTTATCTTTTCATTCTTAGGATTAAGAATAGAAGCCTTTTTATAAAGTTTATAAGCTTCTTCATATTTCTCTCTCTTATAAAGCTTATTAGCTTTATTCACTAAAGGAGATATATTTAAGGCAATCAAAAAATAAAAAAGCATATCACTCCCTCCCAGTTTTTATAAAATTAGCGAGTAAGAGAGATAAAAGAGAAGGGATTAGAAAGAAAATGAACTTTTCTTCATAAGTTTCAACCTTTTCTGAAGAAAACTTCCCTCTCTCAAGGTCTCTAAAAAGTCTTGTTAAAAGGCCAAGTTCAACTCCTTCTCCTTCCAAAAATTCTCCTCCTCCAGCATTTGCAATAAGTTTAAGCAAATCTTGGTTTACAATAGATATATGGATTTTACCATTATCATCCTTAAGATATTCTATAAATTTACCTGTTGAATCATATTTTGGGATTGGAGCTCCTTCTTTTGTCCCAGCTGATATTGTAAACACCTTTATTCCTCTTTTTCTTGCTTCCAAAGCATCTACTCTTGGATCCCCTCTTGTATTTTCTCCATCTGTAACTACTATAATAATTTTAGACCCACTAATTTTTTCTGGGAAAAGTTCAATAGCCTTCCTTATACCACCTCCAATATCTGTTCCTTCTGTTGGGATAAGAGAAGGCTCAACGAGATCCACAAAAAGTCTAAAGGTTTCAACATCTGTAGTTAAAGGACACAATTTATACGCTTCTCCTGAAAAAGCAACAAGACCAAAACGACTTCCAGGAAGCTGAGTAATTGAAGTTTTTATCGCCTCCTTTGCCTTATTTAAACGACCTCCTTTTACATCCTGAGCGAGCATACTAGAGGAAGCATCTAACACAAAGATAATATTATATCCCTCCATCCGAGAAATGTATAATTTTTTTCCCCATCTTGGCCTTGCTGCCGAAAGAACGAGAAATGCAAAAGAAACAATTAATAGAATTTCCCTCCATAAAGAATTCTTTAGGTCTTCTTTCCATATAACTTGTCTCAACTCTTTTGTTAAGACTAAGGCGTTAATCAATTTTTTATTTCTCCTTTTCCTATATAAAAGGAGCATCATAAATAAAGGTAATAGCCATAGTAAATTCAAATATATTGGTGAAGCCCAATTCATGGAACCCTCCCAATAATAAAAGGTTCTAAAAAAAGAATAATAAAAAGAAAGATTGCAGGGACTAAAGCAAAGCTAAGCTTCTCTTTATATTTTGTAAATCGTTCAACTTTAAAAGTTGTTTTTTCCATCTTATCAATTGTATTATATATTTCTTTAAGAGCCTCTTTAGAGGTTGCTCGAAAATACTTACCACCTGTCTCATCAGAAATTTTTGTTAGAAGCTCCTCATTAATTTCAAGATTAACATTAACATATCTTGTAATTCCAAAAGCATCTAAAACAGGATATGGAACTTCCCCCCTTTCCCCAATCCCAATTGAATAAATTTTTATTCCTTTCGCAAGAGCATCTTTCGCTGCAGTTTCTGGATCAATATTACCCGCATTATTTATTCCATCTGTAAGAAGAACCATCACTTTACTTTCACCTTTTGAATTAGAAAGAAGAAAACTCCCATAAGTGATCCCCATCCCTATCGCTGTTCCATCAGGGAGAAGATCAAATCTAAGAGAATTTATCTGCTCTTTTACCAAATCATGATCAAGGGTTAGAGGAGACTGAATCAAAGCTTCTCTTGCATAAACAACGAGCCCTATTCTATCTCCCTCCCTTCCGTCCACAAACTCCATTGCAAGATTTTTTGCTACTTCTAAACGATTTGGAGTAAAATCCACAGCCCTCATAGAACCTGAGATATCCAGAACAAGCACAATATCAATTCCTTCTTTCTGAACAATTTCCGTTTCATATCCTCTTTCTGGTCTGGCAAGACCAATAAAAATAAAACCAATAATACCCAAGATTAAATAATCCCTTAACCTAATAAAAACCTCACCTAAAGGTTTAACTCCTAAAGAAGAAGTGTCAGAATATAGAATAGAAGCCTCTTTTATCCTCTTCTTTAAAAAATAAATTAAAGGCAATAAACCAAGACCAAACAAATAAAATGGATTATGAAAATGAATCATTTCTCTCCTCTTCCTTTTCTATCTCTAAAATTGCAGTTTTTACTAAGAGAACATCATTCTCGAATTCTTGAGGAGTAGATTTCTCATCAGCAAATTTTATTAAATCCCATTCAGGAAATTCCTTTATTAGAGGAAAAAATGGAGTATATCCGCCCTTTTTTATTAAGGGTATTAGTTCAGAAGTTGTTGCTTCTACAGCAGGAATATTTAACTTTCTTTCCATATATCTTCTTGAAATATAAGATAGGGAAGTATAAAGTTTATTCCAATCCCAATCATTTACCTTTCCCATAAGAAATTCCAAGTTTTTTAAGGCTTCTTCTTTTGGTGATATTTCTTCTTTTTCAATAAGACCTTCTTCCTTTTTCTTAAGTTTCACAAAGAAATAAAAACCTAAACCAAAAGGAATAATGAGAAGCCAAAGTAAATAAAGCCAGTTGAAAAACCCATAAGGCCCCCATATTGGTGATAAATTCTTATTTTCAGTAAGCACTGATTTCACAAAATAAGAGAGTTTTAAAGTATCTTCATTAATCTTCAACTTCAAATCTTGCGAGCCTGTTGAGAAAGAGACAATTTTACCTATTGCTAAAGTATCATTTATTTTTTTTATGGGATTAAGAACTAAAATATCTGGGAAGGAATCTGGAAGAATAATCGAAATAGAATCTGGGAGCCTTCCTCTTATTTTAAGAGTCAAAGAATCTCCAACCGTGGAAGAATCAGGTTTTATCTCCATAGATAAAGCATAAAACAATAAAAGAAAAATCATGGTAATCTCATTTGGAAAAATTGGTGAATAGCTCCTACGTAGTCTTCACCTGTTCCTATCTCTAATCGATCAAGACCATTTATATTGAATAAACGATAAAGCTCCTCATCCCTTGCTTTTCTTATTTCCTTAAACTTCTCAGAGAGTTCTTTTCCGTCGAACATAAATTCCTTTCCCGTTTCTCCATCACGAAGGATAACCCTTCCTTTTATTTTAAAATCAAACTCAAGAGGATCTCGAACTATAACAGGAATGAAATCAAATTTCTTAGCCATTAGAGAAAGAGGCAATCTAATATGCTCAACATTGAATTTTTCTCCTATAAAGTCGGATATAAATAAAACAATAGAACCATGACGTAGAACGCCCTGAGAAAATTCCATTGCAGGGACAGGATCGGTTTTAAGACTAGTGGGGGAAAAAAGCAAGATATCGCGAATCAAATGGAGAGTATGCATACTTCCTTTGCCCGGGGGAAGATAATGTTCAACTTTATCTGAAAATAGAAGGAGTCCAACTTTATCATTATTTCTCTCAGCAGAGAAAGCAAAAAGAGCAGCTATTCTTGCTATAAGATCTTTTTTCTTTTCTTTCTTTGTCCCAAATTCTTCAGATCCGCTACAGTCTGTAATTATGAAAATAGTTAATTCTCTTTCCTCTATAAATCTCTTCACAAAAGGATGATTCATCCTTGCGGTAACATTCCAATCGATAGTCCTTATATCGTCTCCCGGGAAATATTCCCTAACCTCATGGAATTCCATCCCCTTACCCTTAAAAGAGCTTTTATATTCACCACTAAAAAGGGTGTTAACTACCTTCTTGGACTCTATTTCAATTACTCTGACTTCCTTAAGAATCTTTTTGATTCTCTCTTCCATAAAATTTATGGTATTTCAACAGCTTCCAGAATTTCTCTTATTATATCTTCTCCTTTTATTCCCTCAGCCTCAGCTTCATAGGATAATATTATTCTATGACGAAGAATATCATAAACCACAGCTTTAACGTCTTCAGGTATCACAAAACCCCTCCTTTGTAAAAAAGCGTGGGCTCTTGCTGCCTCATAGAGATAAATTGAAGCTCTCGGAGAAGCTCCATATCTAATATAAACTTCAAGATCCTTAACTCCGTATTCAGAAGGATTCCTTGTTGCAAAAACTATATTCACAATATAGTCCTTTATCTTTTCATCCACATGTATTTTATAAATGAACTCCCTAAGAGCATTTAAATCTTTCAAGTCCATTACAGGCTTTGTTATAGGTAGTTTTTCTTGTGTTTGTTGATCAACTATTTTCTTTTCTTCTTCTTTATTGGGATAAGTAATTATGAGTTTCTGTTTAAATCTATCTACTTGAGCCTCGGGAAGAGGATATGTTCCTTCTTGTTCAATTGGGTTCTGAGTAGCAAGAACCATAAACGGATCTGGAAGTGAATAAGTTTCATCTCCAATTGTTACCTGCCTTTCTTGCATTGCTTCAAGCAAAGCACTTTGAACCTTTGGAGGAGCTCTATTTATCTCATCAGCAAGAATAAAATTTGCAAATAAAGGACCCTTTTTCGGAGTAAATTCTCCTGTTTTCTGGTTATATATCTGAGTTCCTGTTATATCAGCTGGTAAAAGATCTGGGGTAAATTGGATTCTCTTAAAACTTGCGTTAACCGCTGTTGCAAGGGTTTTAACTATATAAGTTTTAGCAAGACCCGGCACACCTTCTATTAGAATGTGCCCTCTTGTTAGAAGCCCAATTATAGTTTTCTCTATTATTTCTCTTTGCCCAATAATAGATTTACCAATCTCTGCAAGTAAGGTCTCAATTACAGCACTTTTCTCTTTTGCTTCAGCATTAAGGCTTTGCAAATCTATACTCATTTTACCTCCTTTTGGCAAAACTATCTATTTTAGGGAGCAGAATAAAAAAATTAATCCTTAATAGAGAATTGTCAACCCCTTGTCTTAACTGACAACCCCCCATTTTTTCATAGAGACACCTCCATTTCGGGAAAGAGGCTTATAAATTTTGTTTTCTCATTGGATTCCAACCGTACTCCTCGTCTGAACTGGATTTGAGTGAACCAATAGTT